>SBGS01000160.1 GCA_006226555.1 Bacteroidota bacterium | reverse complement strand
GCTACCTGGGAAGTTCTTGAAGCGCAGATAGATCGATATGCAGAATTGGAAAACAATGTTGACTTTCTTGCTACCTTCTCTCTTTATGGAGATGTTGAGCGTGTTGATTTTGTTGGTCGTTTAGCATTAAATGATAAAAAAGAGATTGTCTACAATTTCGGTAAGCATAAAGGAAAGACAGTTGAAAAGGTAATGCAGGAAGAGCCTGGATATTATGGCTGGATGATGGATGCAGACTTTCCATTATACACAAAAATGCAGCTAAAAAAAGAAGTTGAAAGAATTAAAGCATCTCGTCAGGATGCAAAACAAGGAAACGAAAAAGATATGTCCTCTAAAATTGAGGATCTAAAAGCTAAATTCAATAAGAGATGAAAATTATCTGTATCGGAAGAAATTATTCAGAGCACGCAAAAGAAATGAACTCTGCTGTTCCTGAAAAACCCATGTTTTTCATGAAACCGGATATTGCTCTCCTTCAGCAAAATGCACCTTTCTATTATCCTGATTTCTCCAATGATATTCATTACGAATGTGAGCTCGTTGTGCGTATAAAAAAACAAGGCAAATCTATCGACCCCAAATTTGCAAACAGATATTACGATCAAATTGGATTGGGTATTGATTTCACCGCCAGAGACTTACAGCAAGCCTGCAAAGAAAAAGGTCATCCGTGGGAGATCGCCAAGGCATTTGAAGGAAGTGCTGTTATATCCTCTGAATTTATCTCTACCGAGGAACTTGACCTAAGTAATATTTCATTCAGTTTATACAAAAACGATAAGCTGGTTCAGCAAGGAACATCCGCTGACATGATCTTTTCTATAGATCAAATCATCTCTTATGTTTCTAGATTTATGACACTAAAAACTGGAGATCTGATCTATACAGGAACACCTTCCGGTGTAGGCCCTATCCAAATTGGAGACGTCTTGGTTGGCAAGATCGGGGATAAAGAAATGTTCACCACGGAGATCAAATGATCATTTACCGCTTCCTTTTAGGATAATGAGGACTGTGTAAAGCATGATCTTAAAATCCAGTGAAAGACTTCTGTTTTTCAGATAAAGCAGATCGAATTTCATACGAGCTAGCATTTGCTCAACATTTTCGGCATAACCGTATTTAACCTGTCCCCATGAAGTTATTCCTGGTCGTACCTTAGTCAATTCTAAAAATTGTGGCTCCAGTTCTGCGATCTTATCAATGTAGAACTGCCTTTCAGGTCTTGGTCCGACCAAGGACATTTCGCCTTTCAAAACATTCACGAATTGAGGAAATTCATCCAAACGAGTCTTTCTCATAAAGCGTCCGATCTTGGTAATACGCGGATCATTACTTGACGAAAGCTGTGGACCCGCTTTTTCGGCATCTACCACCATTGTGCGGTATTTTATGATCTGAAAAGGTTTTCCATTCTTTCCGATTCGCTCCTGAAGAAAGAAGATTGGTCCCGGCGATGAAAAGCGCACTAAAATTGCCAGAACTATAAACATCGGAGTCAAAATAACTAAAGCTATCAAGGAAACCATAATGTCTATAAACCTTTTTAAGGTGACCTGCCAAACCGGCATCGGGTCCGGGTTTACCTCAATCAGCAATGCTCCAAAAATATTGCTCATGGAAACCGTACCGGATAGAATATCATACATGTCCGGCAAAATTTTAATCCGAACATTATTCAATTCAAGAATTGAAACAATTCGTTTTAATCTGTCATGCTCACTACTCTCCAACGCTATGATCACCTCCTCAATATCGTACTTCTCCACTATTCCATCGAAATCATCGAAGTGACCCAAGTATGGAATACGCTCTTCTAATACCTTATCGACACCGTTTAGATTCATGAAGCCGATTATCATATTTCCATTTCCCTTTCTCAATCCCATGATCTCATCATAGATTGCAACAGCCTTATCACTCCCTCCTATGATAAGGGTATTAAAACCGGACTTTCTTTTATGGATCTGATTTACAATCCAGCTGATCAGAAATATTCTTGGAATGAAAACGAAAAAGAATTGAATCAGGAATAACAATAAAACAGACGTGTAATACTGCTGATAACCATTAATCTCATCGTCAATCAGGAAAAGGAAGAAGATTAATAGTACACCTATCAAGGTTCCTAAGAATGTTAGGTTTAACGTTTTTAAACGATAAAGTCTACGCACATCTGCATACGTTCCTTGAAGCGTATAAATGAGAATCCAAAGGATTGGAATAAAGATCATACCAAGGTAAAACACCTCGTTCACGCTAAACGTGGCATTCTCGATCCAGATCTTTCTAAGAAAATAGAACACGCCCCAACTGCATATCGAAGCGATCAGATCAAGACTGATCAACAATAATCCCAACCTCCCTCTATCCATTAAAAATGAATGATTTTAATATTATCGAGATTGATTTGAGCTTCACTCATACCTTCAGGCAACTGTGCTTCGAAAGAATGCTCGAAGAAATCCGCTGTAGGTGATCCGGAAACAATTGTTTTCAACTCAATATATATTTTCTTCCAAACAGCTGCTCCAGCTTCTTGCGCATTCAGCTGCACATTTGGATTTTGGGTAACTGAAGAACCATCGATTGCAAGTACTCCGGTTACTACTGGTGCGGTATTGTGATAGTCAATTTCCAAATATACCGGCGCTCCTCCCTTTGGTAGTACCTGAGATAAATTAGTTGATGAGATCCAATTAAAAAGTGAGCTCGTAAGTGTTACTCTACCGAAAGCATTTCCATTAAACGATTCTAAAACCGCTGGATCATTCGATGCTATTATGTTTGCCTGTGAGCTCGGACTGTCTTCAAAACCCAAATTAGCGTCCTCAAAGTCCAGTATCGTGAATTGACAATTCGAATAATATCGCGTTACAGGTTGAATGTGCAAAATTTCATTTTGAACCAGATCAGCCTGGATCGTATAAGGTTCCACGAATGGGTATTGTGCTTTGGTTGCCGAGATTCCATTGTTTAATATTGTTGGATACAACTTTATCGTACTCGCACCACTCTGTAAAATTGGAATTTTAAAAGGCACCTCGAATACACCGATCAACTTATCATCAATATAAACCCAGGCATCGGTAAAGTTTGCCGTAAGCTCCCCTTCATCCAAAGAAGGATTATCCTCTAGTGTCCAGACATCCACGTAGATCCAAGATGGATCTTCATTGTTCTTGATACATGAATTAAGTATCAAAGAACTCATCAATATCAAAAGGATATGATAGATCTTCATAAGCAACAGTTACAAGTTATCCGATTAACGATTTAAAAGGGGTTTTATTGTGTGATCAAATGCGTGCCAGCCTGTACTTTTTCCATAATTTGCAACGCTACATCCAAGGCTCTCGAACCATCAATAATGGAAACAATTGGCTCTGTGTCATTTACGATCGCCTCGTGAAATGTAAACAACTCTTCTTTGATCGCATTTGACTCTCCGATCTCTGGTTTATCAAAAAAGATCTTTTTCACCGGTTTTCCGTCTCCCATATCAAATACAATATCGAAAGGATCAGGTTCTCCGTTGATCGTTTCCATTCTGACAACTTCAAGCTCTTTTGCTAAGAAATCAACTGAAATATAGGCGTCACGCTGAAAGAATCTTGATTTTCTCATATTCTTCATGGAAATGCGAGATGCTGTTAAATTGGCGACACAACCATTCTGAAATTCAATTCGTGCATTCGCTATATCCGGCGTATCGCTCACAACAGCAACACCTGAGGCCGAAATCTGCTTGACACCTGCATTTACAACACTTAAAATGATATCCAGATCATGTATCATCAGGTCCAGCACAACAGGAACATCCGTCCCTCTTGGATTGAATTGCGCCAATCGATGTGTTTCAATAAACATCGGAGAGCCTAAAAATGGACGAGCTGCCTGAAATGCGGGGTTGAAACGTTCAACGTGACCAACCTGAACTTTTACTCCGGCTTCTTCTGCCAGTCTAATAAGCTGTTGAGCCTCTTCGTATGTCTCCGTGATCGGCTTCTCAATAAAAACGTGTTTGGACCGCTTGATTGCCATTGCTGCAAGCTCAAAATGGGCAACAGTCGGTGTAACAATATCGATCGCATCAACAACGTCCAATAGCTCTTCAGGAGAATTATAACGTGTTATACCGAATTGCTCGATAACCGCTTCTGCAATAGTATCCGAAGGATCATAAAAGCCAACGAGCTCAAATTCATTGCTGAGCTCTTTTATTAGTCTGATATGGATTTTACCGAGGTGACCTGCACCAAACACTCCAATTTTAAGCATAAACGAAGAATTTTTACAAAAATAAGATGTTCAAGAGTCTTTCAGATAAAAACGAGTAGAGTTTATCCACAGTTGGTTATTCGTCCAGATTCAAATGAGCATAAAAATGAGTGGAACGTCCTGAGTAGTACTTTGTAAGATACACAATTTGGCCGGTATGATAAGCTGTATGCTCTATTACATGCACAATAGCATCTATACCATTCGTTTCTATTCCTTGAATTGACAATTCTCTGTGAGCTCTGATCAACTTTAATTCTTCTGTCATAGCAATTACATCAGAATCCAGTTCAGACAGAATATTTAATAGCTGATCTACCGAATATTTTATTTCCGGTTTAAACTCTGATGGTCTATCTCGCTCAACCTCTCTTCCCTCAATAATTGATCTTAACCATTGTCTGATATTACCATTCAGATGCAGAATTGATGATCCTATAGATGTTATCATTAACAAGCAACATGATTTCATGGCTTATTTGGAACATTCTCCTGCAAAAAGTGAAATAGAACAATCTATTCATGAAAACCTATGGGATTTAATAACATACACTCCTCAAGCTTTAGTTAATGTTTTTGTTCGTCCATTTATTTGGGAGAGTTACTCTATTTTCACCTTATTTAGTGCGTTGGAAAATATGCTGTTTTTTATTGTTTTGTTTGCTTTCCTTGTTCTGCTAAAAAAATCCAATGTAACTACTTTTTTCTACTTTGCGATTTCATTTTCATTTACCTCCGCTATAATTATTGGACTTATTACTCCCATTATGGGAGCAATTGTTCG
>SBGS01000240.1 GCA_006226555.1 Bacteroidota bacterium | reverse complement strand
GCTCGGGGCTCCGCTGCTTGTAGCCTTTTATGGAATACTGAATTTTTTTACAAGAACTTATCTCCCGGAAGCGGGTGATCAAATAGATTTGGGACTATGGGGTGTCCATCATTTTGATCAGTCGATCACAGGGATGATTTTGGCACCATTGATGGTGGGGTTTTCCGGGGTGCTGATCAACCTCATGTTTAACAGAAACGCATTTTTTGATCGAAACACCTTTCTTCCGGTCCTGCTTTACTGCACAGCCTCGGCGTACTTTCCACACTTTTATTTTCTCAACGGATTCGGTATAGCACAGTTCCTAATCGTCTTGAGCATGTTCAACTTGTTCCGGTTGAATCAGAATGAAGATGCCAGAAAAGTGATGTTCAATGCAAGTCTGCTCTGGTCTCTGGCTTCGACGTTTTTCCCTCCATTGCTATTGGTTATACCATTTCTGTACGGAGTGATGTGGATATTCAGGCCATTTATTTTTAAAGAATCAGCCGTTCTTTCCATGGGAGCTCTTGTTCCATACGTTTATCTGGTTGCGTATTATGTGATTACCAAGCAAAATTACACGGAGGTAAGCTGGACGACATCCAGCAGATCCGTTGGGCAAGTTACTGTGATCGCTCTATCTACCGGATCATTATTGTTTGTTTCTTTGAGTCTTCGAACGGTACTTAAAAACCTTACGCAGGGCTCTATTCGATTAAGAAAGATCTTAAGCATGTCTATGTGGCTTACCCTGGCCTTCATCGCTATTATTGCACTCGACTTTTTTATGTTCAAGCACACCGGTTCAGCGGCCCTTTTGTTACCCCCGCTGATGTTTATGATTCCCTATGGCTTTGGACAGAAAAAGCTACGACAGGAAACAGCGGTGCTTTATTATGTCTTTTTCCTGGCCAGTGTGAGTAACTTTTTCCTTTCCTACTTCCTGTAGCTGCGAGATTATCCTAATTTTGCAGGAGCAAAACTTTAGCAATGAAATTTGGAGTAGTAACCTTTCCGGGTTCGAACTGTGACGAGGACATGATCTATGTTCTTGAAACAATGATGGGTCAAGAGGTAGAACGTTTATGGCACAAGGACACCGACCTTAAAGGTGTTGACTTTGTAGTGTTGCCAGGAGGATTTTCTTACGGAGATTATTTGAGATCGGGAGCGATCGCAAAACTTTCACCTATTATGGGTAGTGTCATCGAACACGCAAATAAGGGTGGTTATGTTTTGGGCGTGTGTAATGGATTTCAGATCCTGACTGAATCAGGACTTTTGGATGGAGCGCTACTTCACAATGACAATCAAAAGTTCATCTGTAAAAATGTATATCTCAAGCCAGCATCGGATAATACACCGATGACAAAAGAGCTTGATCCGAACAAAACGTACAAAATTCCTATTGCGCACGGAGAAGGGAGATTTTACGCTTCGGATGAGGTCATGAAGCGATTGGAAGATAACGGACAGGTTTTATTCAGATATGTAGACCAGGAAGGAAATGCAACAAGTGAAGTAAATCCGAATGGTTCATTGAACAATATTGCAGGAATTTGTAATGCCGGCAGAAATGTGTTCGGTATGATGCCACACCCTGAACGAGCAGCTGATGGTGAGTTAGCGAATACGGATGGTGTTGCAATGTTCAGGTCTTTATTAAACAACTGTAAGTAAATGAGAGTTCTTTTACTGGGTTCAGGAGGGAGAGAGCATGCGCTGGCATGGAAGATGTCAAATAGTTCTTTGCTTGAGGAGTTGTTTATTGCTCCGGGTAATGCGGGAACCAGACAAGTAGGAAAGAATGTTAACCTGAACATCAACGACTTTGGCGCAGTAAAGAACTTTGTGCTTGAGAACGATATTAACCTGGTAGTAGTTGGGCCTGAAGAGCCATTGGTTTTAGGAATCGTAGATTTCTTCGAGGCAGATGGGGACTTAAAGAAGGTTGGAATTGTTGGTCCAACTAAATATGCCGCTCAAATGGAAGGAAGCAAGGACTTTGCAAAGGAGTTCATGAAGCGCCATAATATTCCAACAGCAAAATACGAGACATTTACAAAGGATAACCTCGAGCAGGGATACGCTTTCATTGATAAGCTGAAACCACCATATGTATTAAAGGCAGATGGATTGGCTGCAGGAAAGGGCGTTTTGATCCTGGATAGCAAGGAGGAGGCGAAGAAAGAGCTACGCTCCATGTTAATGGATGCCAAGTTTGGTGATGCCAGCAGTAAAGTAGTCATCGAGGAGTTTTTAAAGGGCGTCGAGCTATCATGTTTTGTGATAACTGACGGTGACTCATATAAGATCTTACCTGAAGCGAAGGATTACAAGCGCATAGGAGAAGGAGATAAAGGGTTGAACACAGGTGGTATGGGAGCTGTTTCACCGGTTCCTTTTGCAAACCCAACGTTCCTGGACAAAGTTGAAAATCAAGTGATCATACCAACGGTTAAGGGACTAAAGCAGGATAATATTCCGTACAAAGGGTTTATTTTCTTCGGATTGATCAATGTGAAGAATGAGCCTTTTGTGATCGAGTATAACTGTAGAATGGGAGATCCGGAAACGGAAGTGGTTATGCCGCGTTTGAAATCAGACCTGCTTGACCTCTTCGAAGGCGTTGTTACGAATACACTATCGGAAAGAGATGTTCAGTTCGACGAAAGAAGTGCAGCTACGGTTATGATGGTGTCAGGTGGTTATCCCGAAGCCTATGAAAAAGGAAAACAGATCTATGGATTAGGTAATGTAACAGATAGCATTGTTTTTCATGCAGGAACGGCTTCTGACGGTCCGGTTGTTACAAGTGCAGGAGGTCGTGTGCTTGCGGTTACATCATATGGTAAAAATTTGGATTCAGCATTGGATAGGTCGTACAATTCGATCGAAAAGATCCAGTTTGATAAAGCATATTTCCGCCGAGATATTGGTCACGATGTGCTCTAAATCAATACTTTTCTTATCTTTCGGAGGAACACGCTAAATGGAAATTCCCATAATTGGCATAATCATTTCACTCGTTTTCTCTGCCTTCTTTTCAGGCCTTGAGATCGCCTATATTTCATCCAACCGATTGAAAGTTGAGCTGGACCGAACGAAAGGTACTTTTTCGGGTAGGCTCATGGGCTACTTTTATAAGAAGGAATCAGAGTTTATTGCCATGCTCCTGCTGGGAAATAACATTGCACTGGTTTTCTTCGGTCTTTTCTCAGCAGTAATTTTGGAACCTGTAATAAATACATGGGGTATTACAGACGACGCATTGGTTTTATTGCTTCAAACGGTATTATCAACGCTTGTGGTGCTTATCACGGCGGAGTTTCTTCCAAAAGCATTCGTTCAGATCAATCCGAATATCTTCTTGAAATATGCATCATTTCCAATGATCTTGATCTACGGAGTGCTGTATATGCCAACTCAGATCATTGTGGCGTTTTCAAATGCTGTGCTCAAGCTTCTGAAAGTCGATAACGACTACTCCAAAAAGGTTTTTTCAAAAGTTGATCTGGAAGATTACGTTCAGGACATGAACAACCGAATTCAGGAAGAAGAAGAACTTGGGAACGAAATACAGATCTTACAGAATGCACTCGATTTTGACTCCGTAAAGGCACGCGACTGTATGGTTCCGCGCATTGAACTGGAGGCAGTTGACCTGGATGAGCCAATTGACCAGCTGAAAGAGCGCTTTATCCAAACGGGTTATTCAAAGATTCTGGTGTACAGGGATAACATTGATAACATCATTGGCTATGTCCATAGCTTCGAAATGTTTAAAAATCCGGAATCCATTAAACAAATTCTGCTTCCTATTGCATTTGTACCGGAAGCTTCTTCAGGAATGCAGCTACTTGAACTTTTCACAAAGAATTCAGGGAACATCGCGGTTGTAGTTGACGAATATGGAGGAACAGCAGGTGTTGTCACCATTGAGGATGTGATAGAGGAGATCTTTGGAGAAATAGAAGACGAGCACGATGTTGAGGACTTGTTAGAACAGCAGCTTGGTGACGAGGAGTTTCATTTCTCTGCGCGTCTGGAAATTGATTACCTCAATGCAACATATGAATTGGGGTTAGAAGAAAGTGAAGAATATGAAACCCTCGGAGGATTTATCATTCACCACCTCGAAAATATTCCTGAAGCAGATTCTTTAGTTGAGATCGGTGAATGGCGATTTAAGATCACAGCGGTTAGTCACAACCGTATAGAAACCATTCATCTTTCTAAATGATCGATTTTTCGAGATATCAGGCCGTAATTTTTGATATGGACGGAGTGCTTATTGACTCCGAACCTCTTTGGAAGATCGCCATGGAGGAGGTTTTCCAGCAAGTGGGTTGTCCGATTACACGTCTCGACTTTCAAAAAACAGTCGGTTTAAGGATAGATGAGGTGGTGTCATATTGGAATGTGCATCGTGGTTGGGAAGGATATTCGGAAAAGGAAGTTGAGCATCGAATAGTTCAGCGAATGATAGAGCTCATTCACGAGAATGGATCCCCTCTTCCCGGAGTGATCACCACACTTCATAAGTTGCGGGAGAGAGAAATTAAAATTGGTCTCGCGACATCCTCTTACGCGGTCTTGATCGATGCGGTGCTGAATACATTAGGAATTGCTGAGCTTTTTGAAAAAACGCATTCTGCAGAACACGAAGAATTTGGAAAACCACACCCTGCAGTTTATTTGACAACTGCAAAAGAACTGGGAGTATCACCACATAAATGTCTTGTTATCGAAGACTCTTTTAACGGTATTGTTTCAGCACTGGCTGCAAAAATGGAAGTGGTCTGCATCCCGGAAAAGACACATCACCCGGATCCAAGATTGAGTGTGGCAAATTTCCACTTCGAAACCATGGAAGACCTGGCAGAGCTGATATTATGATAAAATACAACCCAAAGAACTGGTTCAAACTCATTTTTGCAATTCACCGAAGTGATACACTGAGAATATTGTGGAAGGAGATCATTTATATTGGTGCTTTTACTCTGTTTGTCGCTTTTCTGGAAATCACCTATTTTCCTGATGCAAAAGAGCTGGAGAAACTCGTAACCGTGTATTCCCTCATCGGGTTTGTGATATCATTGTT
>SBGS01000148.1 GCA_006226555.1 Bacteroidota bacterium | reverse complement strand
GAAATACCAGCACCATAGATCAATACATGCTTATCAGCGGCTTTTGATTTTACAGACTCGAGATAGATCAACTTTATCGCGAATCTAGAACCTACAATGAATAAAGTCGAGATTATGAACTCCGTAATGAGAACAGAGGTCGGGAATAAGTAAAAACCATCGAATTCGTAATAACGAATGAGCCCTAAAGTCACGAATAAGGCCGATGAAATGACATTCGCCTTAAAGATCCTGAAAAAATCTTCAGTTGAAGTATGACGGATCAAACCCTTGTGAACTTTAAAGAGATAGAAGACAACTAACTTAACTCCAATGTATATACCGATCGAACGACTCAATATCGCCCACTCCGCTCGAATAAGCTCTTCATTTGCTTCGAGGTCAAATCTGATAACATAGGAAACCAACAAAGCCATCAGTGATAAGCACAGATCTGCGATAATGATTATCCAACGTGGAGTATTTTGCTTCGGGAGCAACATAACAAAGTTTTTTACTGCGAAATACCTTTCAAGGTTGCAGGAAATACGAAGATAATTAATCTTTTTTCGATCCCTCCCGGTAAGCTTCAGAGAAGGTCGTGAAATTATGAATTGAGCGATACTTCGATATAAACTCCTCCAGCTTTTTCAAACTATATCGTGTATTTGATTTTGGATGCCCTATACTCACCATTTCATCCCACTCAAAATTGATCGCTTTTTGCAGTCCTGCTTCTAATTTCGATGCGAAATAACCATCAGTAGAAACATGGGTTGTAGTATATGTCAATAAGGTTCTCTTTTTACGTCCTCCCTGAGAGAGAAACACCCCGTCTCCCAGCATTTTATGTTCAGAAGGAAAAAGTCTTCCCAGAATATACAAGCGCCAGTAAAACAACGGGCTATATCTTAACGGTGTGATCTGTACCTCTGTAAAGAAACCATTTTCCTGCTCTAGGCAGACATCGTCTTCGAACCGATAATGTGATTTTAGAGGGGCTTCTCTAAAGTCCACGGAATACTCACTTGTTTCAAGAAAATCACCTGAAACTACCGTAGAGTCGTGGGTGATGTTCAACTCTTTAAAAACATTCACCAGGCGAGAAAATGGTTGAATACACCACCCCCCTGCTCTGAACACAAATGAAGTTTTTCCCGTTATCGCGTCGATTTCTTTTTTGTAGGCTCTAACAATCTCATCACTCTCTTCCTGTGTAAAGTCCGATAGTTTATAGGCGCCGGTTGTGTTCATTTTCCAACTTCCAGACCATGTAGCTTTTTGCCAATGAGGATGGATATGCAACTGGACATCATGTCCTTGTTCTACCATTTTTCGGATCTGGAATTCAACTCTCGCTCTCTCGTCGTCCAACTCACTGTACTTTTTGGCTGCGATTATATATCCGACATCAACAAAGAAAGTATATCGAATGTTGTTTCGGGCTGCTATTTCCAGTAATTCCTCCGTCGGCTCGAGCATACATTTCTCAACCGTGCCGGGATTATCGCCAAAAAATAGTTCGTAATCGAAAGTCAGTAGAATATTCACATCACGAAATTATGTTTATTTGTAAGAAAACGGTTGGTAACTGTAAAGAAAGTCTGATTATGGCGACAGAAATTGAATACAAATTCTTGGTTAACCCTGAGAAATGGCAACTAATGGAAAAACCTGAACCACAGACAATCGTTCAGGGATTTCTTTCAAAAAGTGCTGACATGGTCGTAAGGGTTCGCATTATGGACCGTCAAGGATTCTTGACGATCAAAGGAAAGACTGAAGGACTTCGTCGCTCAGAATTCGAATACCCTATACCGGTTGACGATGCAGAAGAAATGATACGACTGTTCACAGATAAACACATCCGAAAAAACAGATACATTGTTCATGAAAAGGGGCATGACTGGGAAGTCGATGTTTTCGAAGGTAAGCTTGCAGGACTTATACTTGCGGAATTGGAGGTTTCCTCAGAGGACGAGAAATTCGAAAAACCAGATTGGATTACACGTGATGTAAGTACCGACCCTAATTACTTTAATGCTGTACTGATCGAAAAATGCTGATCAATCTCTTTCAAGATCAGTTTTTAGTGTATCAAATACCATTGTACCCAGCGACACGTCAAAAAAGTTATTGAACTGCTCCATGGTTAGTTCCGGATAGCTTTCTTCATCCTCAGTGACAGCCAACAATTCATTTGAGAAGATCAGCTTAAAATTTGCTTTGATCACCGGTTCATCATCGTAGAAATCCTCTTCGATCAAATAAATACTACCCTCGTTGTCCGTCAGGTCACTAAAATCCTCGTCGTATTTATTAGCCCATTCAATGAAAGCTTTTTTTGGTTTAACAACGATATATCCTCGATTTACAATTTTCATAGTAAGCAATTATAGTTTAATCATTTTTTTATCCTTCATAGTGTACCAGACAGCCTTTCTTCCGGCATTCTGGCGTAAAACATATTTCCAGTCCGTGAACCCTTTGGAAATAAAATAATCTTTCCAGACTTCGTCATTCGCTCTTTTTCCTGTCAGCAAAATGATCAAAGTATCATTGGTGAAAAGTTGTGCTGAACTTCTGTCAATTTTTATCGGATCCTTTATCATTAATTCTTCACCATCAGAAAGATGATCGAGCCAATTGAAGAATGCACCTTTCAGTCTTATGGAATCCTGAAAAACATAATCCCTGTAGATCGTTGTGTCTTTGTCCGTAATAAGATATAATGACGAAGAAGTATCGGCTGTAAAGCGATCGAGAAAATGCTTTTCATCGCATTTAGAAATGCCCAGGAATTCAGGTATTGCGAGTTGAAAATCCAAAAGTTCTGATTGGTACGGATTTTCAATTTTTTCCGTTGTATCCGATTCATTGCTACTAGCAACAGGAAGAAGATCATGAATATCAATCACCTTTTCCTGATCTGTTTTACAGGAATACATGAATAAAATAAGCGATATGACAATCAGTCTATTCATTTAGGACAATGATCGAAGGATATGAATTGTTTGATCTATGTCAGCTGAAGTGACATCCAAATGAGTTACCATTCGGATCATGCCCGGACCAAAAGCCATTACATAAACTCCTTTTTCTGCAAGCTGAGCGATAATGTTATCTCTTCGATCGTGGTCATTTAAAACAAAAACAACAATGTTCGTTTGAACAGGTATCACTTCCTTCACCCATGACAACTCGTTCAACGACTGCTCGAGCGCTTTGGCGTGTTTGTGATCCTCTTTTAATCGTTTAACATTATTTTCCAAAGCATAAAGACCTCCTGCCGCTATAAAACCAGCCTGACGCATCCCTCCTCCAAAAACCTTTCTCACTCTTCGTGCCTTTTTAATAAAATCTTTCTTACCTATTAGAACTGATCCTACAGGAGCTCCTAAACCTTTCGATAAGCACAATGAGATCGAATCAAACTGATTTGCATATTCCTTTAAAGGCACGTTATTCTCTATCATTGCATTCATTAACCGCGCTCCATCCAGGTGCAAGGGTAATCCATTGGCCTTACAGAAAGTACTGATCCTCTTGATCTCTTCAAAATCATAAATAGCACCACCTCCCCTGTTAGCAGTATCTTCAAGACTAACTAATCGTGTGAGTGGCAGGTGAACATCCTCGGGATTATTTATCCAATTCGCAATATCTTCAACTCTCAACCTCCCTCTGTTTCCATCCAACAATCGAACAGACGCTCCAGAATTTCGAGCAATCCCTCCACCTTCATACTTGTAGACATGACTATCCACATGCGTTATTACTTCATCCCCCGGCCTTACATGCACATTGATCGCTATTTGATTGGTCTGAGTACCTGAAGAGCAAAATATCGCCGCTTCCATACCGAACATTTCTGCCACATAATCCTCAAGCTTATTCACTGTTGGATCTTCATGGAAGACATCATCACCAACGGGCGCGTTGTATATGGCGTCAAGCATTCCTTTTGAAGGTTTCGTTACGGTATCACTTCTGAGATCTATTCTGTGCATTATTGTCAATTTTGTGCTAATTTAAAAAAATGAAAAGGTTCACATGAAGAACTGAATTTAAAAGAATCACTATGAAAGTTGAAGGCAAAGTAATTGTAGTAACAGGAGCAGGAAGTGGGATAGGTCGTGAATTGACTTGTCAACTGCTAAATAAGGGAGCTCAGGTATTTGCAGTGGACAAGAATGCAAATGCTCTAAAAGTGCTCGTCGACAATTGCCCATCTTCTCTCAAAAGCAATTTATTCAGCGCGCAGGCGGATCTCATTAATAAAGAGGAAGTAGAGTCACTACCCGAAAAAGCAATAACACAATTTGGTCATGTGGATGGCATCATTAATAATGCAGGGATGATCCAACCTTTCGTGAGAATTAACGACCTCGACTTTGAAAAGATCGAGCTTGTAATGAAGGTGAATTTCTATTCTCAATTATATATGATCAAAAGTTTTTTGCCACACTTATTGAAAAGGAATGAAGCTCATATTCTGAATATCTCAAGCATGGGTGGGTTTTTACCTGTACCGGGGCAAAGTATCTACGGCGCGGCTAAAGCAGCTGTAAAA
Source organism: Bacteroidota bacterium (assembly GCA_006226555.1). Classification (GTDB taxonomy): domain Bacteria; phylum Bacteroidota; class Bacteroidia; order Flavobacteriales_D; family Crocinitomicaceae; genus UBA4466. Next base: position 544 of record SBGS01000148.1, on the reverse strand, counting down.
CTTATGACTGAAAGCTTATATGCTGAATTGATGCATACAAATGTTCGCGTAACGGTGGTTTTTCCAGGCGCAGTCGATACAAATATTGCAGCAAATTCCGGTGTTGAAATCAAAATGGAGAATGCTGATGCAGGAAGTATGAAAACCCTTGAGGCGTCTGCGGCTGCACAGCAGATCATCCAGGGTATGGAACGTAATAAATCAAGATTATTCGTAGGAAAGGATTCAAAAATGATGAATAGACTATATAGTCTTGCACCTGACTTCACCATCAAACTGATTACAAAACAAATGAAAGGATTACTTAAATAGTCATTAAAAAAGCCGAACTGTCAAGTCCGGCTTTTTTCTTTGATATGTGATCAATTTACTGTTTTACTATTCGCTCCGTAGCAACCAATGCTCCTTCTTTCAGAATTCGAATGAAATAAACGCCTGGTTCAACTTTCGTATCGACCGTAAGTATACTTTGCTCGATCGAACTTTTCTTAATGATTCTACCCGAACCCGCATCGATCAATTCAAACTCCATATTTGAGTGATC
>SBGS01000201.1 GCA_006226555.1 Bacteroidota bacterium | reverse complement strand
GCCAGTGCTTGTCCATTTCCGATTTGCGTTGTTATTCCGAGGTCAGGTCTGTGAAAGATTGTTTGACCATGGCTTGCAACTGCATCAATTTTCGATAGGTCAATGTCATTTTTTTTGATGAATTGACTCACCATTTCTGCCCAGAGAATAGCCAGGTCGTGATCCATTTTGATCAGTTCCCAGGCAGAAGCGTGCATAATTTCCTTGAGCTGCGATATTAAATGATCAGGATAGGGAATTGTGGTGGCTGAATGCAGATCAAAATCCCAGTTTTGTTCGGACTTTTTGGAGAATGTACAGAATGTTATGTCGAGTCCATCCAATGAGGTTCCAGACATTAGGCCGATAATCCGAAATGAAGACATGTCTTAAAGGTAAAAATTTAAATTAAAGCATTAAATTTGGGACCATTACTAGAATTAAAATTTAACTCGAAATAATATGATCTTTGAATTAACAGAAGAACACAAAGCGGTACAGGCAGCGGCGCGTGATTTCGCCCAAAATGTATTGAAACCAGGTGTTATCGAAAGAGATACACATCAGCGTTTTCCGGCTGAAGAAGTTAAGCAATTAGCTGAACTAGGTTTCATGGGAATGATGGTAGATCCGAAATACGGAGGTTCAGGAATGGACTCGCTTTCATATGTGCTCGCAATGGAAGAAATTTCAAAAGTGGATGCCTCAACTTCTGTTTGTATGTCAGTAAACAATTCTTTGGTTTGCTGGGGACTTGAAACGTACGGTACTGAGGAGCAAAAACAAAAGTATTTGGTTCCATTAGCGACAGGAGAAAAGATCGGAGCATTCTGCTTATCTGAACCTGAAGCCGGATCTGATGCTACGTCTCAGCGCACTACTGCTATTGACATGGGAGACCACTATTTGTTGAACGGTACGAAAAACTGGATCACGAATGGTTCAAGTGCTTCAACATATATCGTAATTGCTCAAACGGATGTAGAAGCTGGTCACAGAGGTATTAATGCTTTCATTATCGAAAGAGGAATGGAGGGATTTGTGGTAGGAGCCAAAGAGGATAAGATGGGAATCAGAGGTTCTGATACACATACTTTGCTTTTTAACGACGTTAAGGTTCCAAAGGAAAACCGTATCGGTGAAGATGGATTTGGATTCAAATTCGCGATGAAGGTATTGTCCGGAGGTCGTATCGGTATTGCTGCACAGGCTTTAGGTATTGCTGCTGGTGCTCTTGAATTAGCTACAGCCTACTCTAAAGAAAGAAAGGCTTTTGGTAAAGAAATCTACAAGCATCAGGCAATTGCTTTTAAACTGGCTGATATGGCAACTGAAGTAGAGGCTGCTAGATTACTTGTTTATAGAGCAGCGCTTGATAAGGATAATGGTAGAAATTACGACCAGTCTAGTGCTATGGCCAAATTGTACGCATCTAAGGTTGCGATGGAGCAAACAGTAGAAGCTGTTCAGATCCATGGAGGTTATGGATACGTTAAAGAATACCACGTTGAGCGATTAATGCGTGATGCAAAGATCACTCAGATCTATGAGGGAACTTCTGAAGTGCAGAAGATCGTGATCTCTAGGAATTTATTGAAAGACTAATTCTTTACAGGATATAGAAAAGGGCTTCAGTTGAAGCCCTTTTTTTTATAGTATATTCTCGAGTTTCTCCAGACCAATACTTCTTGAGCCTTTGAGCAGTATCAATTTGTTATGAATGGGTGAATTCATCAATTCATGTTCTAACTCCTCAACACGATCGAAATGTTTGAATTCACTATTCTTAAATTCATTGCCAACAGTAATACAATCTAGAGATAATTCCTTTACAAGTTCGAGGATTCTTTTGTGCTCGGTGTCGCTCTCCGCCCCAAGCTCTTTCATAGCTCCGATGATAAGCAGTTTATCTAATGGAAGGTTATTCGTACTGAAACTTTTTATCGCCAGTTCCATGCTTGATGGATTGGCATTATAGCAATCCAGAATGAGAACATTTGAATTTGTCTTTTTGACTTGAGAGCGTCTGTTTGTAGGTTGATAATTCTCCAGTGCCTCGTTGATCATTTCATGAGACACATCGAAAAGTTTTCCAAATGTAATTGCAGCCAGAAAGTTATAGAAGTTGTATTCTCCGACCAAATTAGTTTGTAGGGCAGGAGAGGTGTAATTTTCAGAAGTCCATTTCATTTTTACAAATGGATTCAACTCGATCAGCTCACCACTTACATAAAAATCATTCTTCTTTCCATATTTCAGGATCTTCACATCCGTCAGGTTCTGATTTAGCACCGGATCGTCTCCATTTACAACAATAGTTCCTTTAGCTTGTTCTACGGAACGGTAGAGCTCCGTTTTAGTTTTCAGTACTCCGTTAAAATCGCCAAATCCTTCCAAATGTGCCTTTCCAATGTTGGTGATGATACCATGGGTTGGTTCTGCGATCTCGCAAAGCTCTTGGATATCTCCCGGTTTATTGGCTCCCATTTCGATAACAGCAATCTCATGTTCTGAATTGAGTCGGAGTAGGGTAAATGGTACGCCAAGATGGTTATTTAAATTGCCTTCCGTTGCGAGAGTTTTGTATTTCATACTGAGTACAGCATGAATAAGCTCTTTGCTTGTTGTTTTTCCGTTACTTCCTGTAATACCAATTACGGGGATATTGAACTTTCTGCGGTGGAAGTTTGCTAGATGCTGTATGAATATGAGTGAATCCTCAACAAGAGACATGTTAGAGTCCTCTATGAAATACTCCGGGTCATCCAGAATAACATGTCCGGCTCCCATTTCCAAGGCTTTAGCAGCAAATTCATTACCATTGAAATTAGCGCCTTTTAAGCAGACGAAAATACTGCCGGATTTAATATTACGTGTATCAGTGCATAATTCACCTAGCTCATAGTATTTTTCAAACAGTTCTTCCATGGTATAAAAGTAAAACGCCCACTGTAAATTCAGCGGGCGTTTTGAGTATATTATAAACTAAAGAGTGTTTATCTCTTCTTTTGTTTTTTTCTACCGTAGTTAAATCCTGTAGGAGAACCAACGCGATCCATTGCACATCTGAATCCAATCGCGTCTGTAGCTTTGTCCTCATCAAGGTAACGACGTGTACTTGCAACTAGCCAGTATGCACGGTCTTTCCAAGAACCTCCTTTGTAAACACGAGACTTATCAGATACCAACGTAGTTGGCCATGATGTACGGTCTCCAGGTTTAACCTGAGTTCCGTCCAACGCAAACTCTTCGTGCTCATTCTGGTACATTACCAAGTTAGGGTCACGTACAGCTTGGTTGATCGCTTGTTTTCTCTCATCGTTGTCATAGAAGATAGAGCTTTCGATATCACCATCAAGGTGATCAATATAGTTCGCTTTTCTATAGTTCAAACGACCGATATTCTCTTCTTCTGTTACTTCACGGTACTTAAGCTTACCAGGAGTATCAATAATGAACTCTCCGAAACCGTCTCTCAACATTGAAATGATCTCAAAAGCGTACTCTTCACCATCAGGACCTGTTCTGATCTCATCTGCGAAGATTCCATCAAACAATTGATCTTGAATAAGAGCAGAAGCTTCATTATCGTACTTGTCATTCTTGTATTGAATAGCAAGGTCGATCACTTCGTTGATATCTCTCAACAGTTTCAATTCAATTGAATCTTTCACTTTACCGTGAGATACGTAGAAAGGATCTGGTGCGTATCCATATCTAGATGGGTTACGTGATGCGATATTTGCAGACAAACCAACAGGGATCACAGTATCATTAGGATCGTGTTTGTCAGCAGAAACTCTTTGGAATCTTACACGCTCGAATTCGTTCAAGTACTCTTTCATTCCATGAACATCGTAAGTGATCTGTGCACTCTTAAGGTCAATACTTCCTTCGTTGTTCAGCAATTTTGTCTTGAATACGTTTCCTCTGAAAGGTCTGAACTCATCATAATCTTCAGAAGTAAGCGGACGATAAACATCAAGTACCCACTCAGAAACGTTACCAGCCATGTGGTATAAACCATAATCATTTGGCCAGTAAGATTCAACAGGAGCAGTTACATCAGCACCATCATTTAGGTGACCAGCAACCCCCATGTAATCTCCTCGTCCACGAACAAAGTTTGCACGAATTTGACCAGTAAATTGAGCCTCATCCTGACGAACCCAGTGTCCATCCCAAGGGTAAAGACGTCTTTCGTTGATGTTCTCTGTACCATCCTGTAGGTTACCGATCAAACCAGTAGCAGCAAATTCCCATTCCGCTTCAGTTGGTAGGCGGTAACGTGGTAGAAGGATACCATCCTCCATACGTACGATACGTGTTCCTAATTTCTTACCATTAACGTTTGATGGGTTAAGGTCCTGAATGTTACGAACAACTCCTTCTTCGTACTGACCAGCATAGTATGCATCAGTGTTGAATGTGTTTTCATCACGCTGATCTACGTTGAAACTCAAGATACCTTCACGGATGAGGATGTATTCGTTTACACGGTCTGTTCTCCACTTACAGTAGTCGTTTGCTTGCAACCAAGAAACTCCTACAACCGGATAGTCGCGGTAAGCTGGGTGACGTAAGTAATAATCTACATACTTCTCATTGAATCCAAGCTTAGAACGCCAAACCAATGTATCAGGCAAAGCATTTTTGTATACCATTGGATAAGTCTCGTTGTATGCACGAGAGATCCAGTACAAATATTCTAACCAATGGAAGTTAGTTATCTCTGTTTGGTCAAGATAGAACGAAGATACAGTAACACGTGCCGGACGGTTATTCCAGTCGAACATTACATCTTGTTCAGATCTACCCATGGTAAATGTACCACCTTCGATCAATAACAAACCTGGACCAGTTTCCTGATCAATAAATGGGACTTTTTGAAATCCTCCTTGCTTTGGGTTGTTGTAATCCCAACCTGTTGTGTTAGAAGCTTCGCGTGAACACGAAACAACAGCAAGGGAACCAATTAAAGCGACAGTTAAATAATTAAAGAATCGCATATGTTTATTTTTGGTTTTCATTTTCAATTCAAAGTTAAAACGTTCTTCTTAATAATTGGTTACACTTTTTAGAAAGAAGGACAAGAAATTGTTCTGAACGTAGGTGGCTTGTCTTTACAATTGAACAATAGTCCAAGAGAAACCTCATGTGAACCACCTGA
>SBGS01000045.1 GCA_006226555.1 Bacteroidota bacterium | reverse complement strand
TTTTCTTTATCCATCTTCTCTTTCAATTCAGCAAGAGCATCAAGATCACCAAGTGTAGATTTCTCTGAGTTTTGGTTGATCTGTTTTACAGATGGAGCTGCTCCTCCTTTTGGAGATTTGGTGTCTTCACCTTCTTCAAAAGTACGTGTATGAGAAACAACGATCTTTCTTGAATCCTTATTGAATTCAATAACCATGAAGTCCAAAGTTTCCTCCAACTTCGCGTTAGATCCGTCTTCTTTTCTCATGTGACGTGCAGGACAGATACCTTCTAAACCGTAAGGTAGAGCTACAATTCCAGACTTATCTTTCAAGTCAACAACTGTTCCCTGGTGTACTGAACCTTCAGCGAAAGTAGTTTCAAACACTTCCCATGGATTTTCTTCCAATTGTTTGTGTCCAAGAGAAATACGACGGTTTTCACGATCGATTTCCAAAACAACTACTTCCATTTCATCACCTACCTTACAGAATTCAGATGGGTGCTTGATTTTCTTTTGCCAAGAAAGATCTGAGATGTGGATCAATCCATCAACTCCTTCTTCAAGCTCAACGAAAACTCCGAAGTTAGTGAAGTTGCGAACTTTAGAATTGTGACGTGTTCCAACAGCATATTTCGCTTCGATAGCATCCCATGGATCTGGCATCAATTGCTTAATACCTAGAGACATTTTACGCTCTTCACGGTCAAGTGTCAAAACAACAGCTTCTACTTCGTCTCCTACGTTCAAGAAATCTTGAGCAGAACGAAGGTGTTGTGACCAGCTCATTTCAGAAACGTGGATCAAACCTTCAACTCCCGGAGCGATCTCAACGAATGCACCGTAATCAGCAAGTACAACTACTTTACCTTTTACTTTATCTCCAACGTTGATGTCTGCACTCAAAGAATCCCATGGATGTGCTTCCAATTGTTTCAAACCTAGAGCAATTCGTTTCTTCTCATCATCGAAGTCAAGAATTACGACATTCAATTTCTGATCAAGTTGAACGATCTCTTCCGGGTGATTAACACGACCCCAAGATAGATCTGTGATGTGGATCAAACCGTCAACACCACCAAGGTCGATAAATACTCCGTAAGAAGTAATGTTCTTAACTGTTCCTTCAAGAACCTGACCTTTTTCAAGACCAGAGATGATTTGTTTCTTCTGCTCTTCAAGTTCAGCTTCGATAAGTGCTTTATGAGATACAACAACATTTTTGAATTCTTCGTTGATCTTAACAACTTTGAATTCCATGTTTTTACCTACATAAATATCATAGTCACGGATCGGTTTAACATCAATTTGTGATCCAGGAAGGAATGCTTCCAATCCGAATACATCAACGATCAAACCACCTTTCGTACGACATTTAACATATCCAGTGATAACCTCACCAGTTTTAAGAACCTCATTAACGCGGTTCCAAGCAGTGTGCATACGAGCGATCTTATGAGAAACTACTAGCTGACCGTATTTGTCCTCCTGTGTCTCAACATAAACGTCCACTTCATCTCCAACCTTAAGATCAGGATTATAGCGGAATTCACTTGTAGGGATAACACCCTCTGATTTAGAACCGATGTTAACAACAACTTCTTTCTTGTTCAATGCTACAACTGTTCCTTTGATCACTTCTTTTTCAGTGATCGTACTCAAAGTATCCTCATACTTTTGAGATAGTTCGGAGCGCTGTGCTTGTGTGTAACCATCCAATGCTAACGCATCCCAATCAAAATCAGCAGTTCCCTGCTTTACTTCATTTTTTGCCATTTTGGCTGTTAAATTTGTATTCCGAAGTCCTGACACTGCCGGAAGAAATTAAACTTATCAATTGTAGTACGGCGCCAGGACCGCACATTTTTCCTTAAAATAGGAGTGCAAAGGTAGGTAATTTAATTGATAATCAATACATAAATAATAAAATCCCGGACAATTGTGCCCGGGATCGTTTTATAGTTTTAAAGTCTTACTCTGCAGCGTCAGCTCTCTTTTTGTATTCAAGAGCTTTTTCAGAGTTTCCAAGATTTCTGTGAAGTTGGAAAAGAATCGTCAAGACAGCTTTATCATTTGGATTTGACTCAATGTATTTTTCCAATGGGTCAACCGCTCTTTGATAAGTCTCGTCACTTTGCTGCTTAAGCTTGTTATAGTTCGGATCTCCAAATTTCAAACCGTCAGCCTGAAGTTTAAGATCTCCTGCCCAAGTTACAAGGTGTGCACCAAGCTGATACTGAGCGTCCTGGTAGTTTGGATCGATCTCTAGTGCTTTTCTCAATGCAGTTTCAGCTTTTTCATTCTCTTTTAGGTCTATGTAAATCGTACCTATCGTATAGTGCAACTGCTTATTGTTTGGATCTGTAGAGATCGCATCATTCAACGCTTTTTCTGCACCTGCAGCATCACCTGCTTCGATGTTGGCGTTTACAAGCTCCAATAAAAGCTCTCTGTTTGATGGGTCCTTCTTTCTTGCTTCATTGATAATAGCCATCGCTTTTTCAAGGTTGCCGGCATTTCTGTAGGCACGAGAAGCGTCAACCGCAGATGCAATACCTTTGTATCCAACGGCAGCAAGCTTTTCATATTGAATGGCAGCCTTTTCGTATTTCTCAGATTTCTCATAGCATAGCGCTGAATTGAAAATAGAAGTACTGTCGAATACATCAATAGAACCTCTGTATCTTGCAGCCAATCCATAAGCTTCACCAGCTTCCTCGAACATTTCTTTTTCATACGCCATACCTCCGGCCATGAACATCATATCTGCAGCACGGTTTGCAGATTCCTGTATGTCGCGCTGGTATTTTTTGCCTAATGGATACCCCTTAGTATACGATGCAATCGAAATATCGATCGCCTTATCAGGATCAACATCAATCGTAGTATCCTGAGCTTTGAAAATGGCTAGGGTTCCATAGATGTCTCCTTGAAGCCATAGCGTCTTTTGACTGTTTTTCGTGTCTTCATGTTGAACAGCTTCATCGATGTATGACTTGGCACTTAAAAGAGCTTTTTTTGCTCCGTCCATATCCTGCATCATCATTGACTTCTGCACTTTCTGATATTCTACGGCTGCACTTGTCTCTTTTGCTTTCTGTGCATAGCTGTAGGAGCTTAAAAATGCAATACCTACGAGTAGTGCTGAAAATTTAATTTGCTTCATGATTTTTCTTCTTTAGATGCAATTTTAACAATTATTCCACATCGTTGCTTTCAACTTCCATGCCATTTTCGTTGTTTTCACCTTCTTCAGAAGTCTCTTCGTCTTCATCGTCACTTCTCGGAACCCTTGCTACTGCAGCGATCTCGGCATTACTTTTCAGGTTGATCAGTTTTACACCTTGTGCTGCACGTCCCATAGTTCGGATCGTATCGATGTGCATTCTAATCGTTACACCGTTCTTCGTAATGATCATGAGATCTTCTTCGTCGGTAACATTTTTAATGGCTAGTAATTTACCGGTCTTATCCGTAATGTTTAGTGTTTTTACTCCTTTACCGCCTCGGTTTGTAATTCGGTAAACAGGTTCTTTGTCTTCCGGATCATTAAGGTATGTACGTTTACCGTAACCTTTTTCAGAAACAACCAACACGGTAGAGTAGACATCTTCAACGCAGATCATACCAACAACTTCATCGTTGTCTCCTGCTAAAGATACCCCTCTTACACCTGCAGCGTTACGACCCATTGGTCTAACTGTTGATTCATTGAACCTGATCGCTCGTCCTGAAGATGTTGCTAAAACGATCTCATTTGTACCATTCGTTAATTTAGCTTCAAGTAATTCGTCGTTTTCACGGATGGTAATGGCATTAATACCATTCGATCTAGGTCTTGAATATGCCTCGAGTGAAGTTTTCTTGATGACACCGCGCTTCGTTGCCATGATGATAAAGTTATTGTCAACATATTCCTTATCCGTAAGGTCCTTCACTTTTACGTACGCTTTGATCTTGTCGTCCTGCTCTATGTTCAAGAGGTTTTGAACTGCACGTCCTTTGCTTGTTTTATTTCCCTCAGGAATTTCGAATACACGCATCCAGAAACATTTACCTTTTTCAGTAAAGATCAATAGATAGTTATGATTCGTTGCAACAAAAAGCTCTTCCAGGAAGTCTTTATCTCTCGTTGCAGAACCTTTCGATCCCATACCTCCACGGTTCTGAACTTTGTATTCGTTCAGGTTCGTACGCTTAATATATCCAGCGTGAGAAATTGTTACTACCACCTCTTCATCTGGGATCAAGTCTTCAATTCTCATTTCACTTGCTGAATACTCGATGCTTGATCTTCGCTCATCACCGTACTTCTCTCTCATGTCAAGAAGCTCGTTCTTGATGATCTCCATTCTACGCTCTTCTTTCGCTAGAATGTCTTTTAGGTCAGCGATCAATGCAACTAATTCTTCGTATTCTGCACGAAGTTTATCTTGCTCAAGTCCGGTTAACTGGCGAAGACGCATTTCAACGATCGCTCTTGCTTGAATATCTGATAATTCAAATCGAGCAATAAGCTTTTCACGTGCCTCATCAGGACTCTTTGAAGCTCTGATCAATGCGATCACTTCATCTATATTATCCGATGCGATGATAAGACCTTCAAGGATATGAGCTCTTTCTTCTGCTTTACGAAGTTCGTACTGAGTTCTGCGAACAACTACTTCATGTCTAAAGTCTACGAAGTTGGAAATCAATGACTTAAGATTAAGTAGTTGAGGTCTTCCGTTAACTAGACAGATGTTATTAATAGAGAAAGAAGTCTGTAATGCGGTATACTTGAAAAGTTTATTCAGAACAACGTTCGGAATGGCGTCTCGTTTCAATTCATAAACGATTCGCATACCATTACGATCGGACTCATCACGAATATCGCTGATGCCATCGATCTTTTTGTCATTTACCAGCTCAGCAGTCTTTTTGATCATTTCAGCTTTATTCACCTGGTAAGGGATTTCGCTTACTATGATCGCTTCACGACCCTCTCTGATCTCCTGAATCTCTGCCTTTGCACGAATGACAACACGACCACGTCCCGTAAGTAATGCTTCTTTAACACCTTCGTATCCGTAGATAATACCTCCTGTAGGGAAGTCAGGTGCTTTGACATATTTTAACAGCTCTTCGTCCTCGATGTCTTTGTTGTCGATATAAGCCGTTATCCCGTCAACGATCTCTGTAAGATTGTGAGGAGCCATGTTTGT
>SBGS01000257.1 GCA_006226555.1 Bacteroidota bacterium | reverse complement strand
GTAGTAATTATTAAATAAATAATCAAAAGCTTGATTAAGATCAGTTTTGTTATCATCCAACGAAATTTCAGCTTCTTTTATGGAATCGGATATCACAAAGGTTTTTAACTCGAATTGATCTCCGTATAGCCCCTTTAATTCATTGAGATAACTAATAATTCCCTTTTCAACGTTGTTACTATCCTTGTAATTCAACATCGAAGAAGAATTATCGACCAAAGTGATGAAAAGAGGTTTTTCTGATCTGCTTACCTGACGTTCGGTCAGAACATTGAACAAAAGAAGAAACAGAAGCGTCAGCACCATCGTTCGTATAGCGAGTAATGTAATGCGCTTTATTCTTGAAGCACTTTTATAAACCTCTTGTCTGCGATAATAAAAATAAACGATGCCCGCCAACAATAAGGCTAACGGAAGGATCCAGAATAAAGATATATCAGAATAAAAGGTCAACTACTACGTATTCTTTAATGTATATGATATGCCCGCCCCGAGGACTGATTTATATTGGGTTCTTGGTCCAATATTACCGTTTCTATCCTCGATCATGATATCGTGATCGTAGATCAACGACATGTTAAACGAGGCGGAGAACCAACTGTTCACTTTAAAGGTAAATAAAAGGTCAGTATTGATATCTATGTTCTCAGGTTTATCCAGGTAATTCGAGAAGAAATTCAAAGACGCAACTAAATTGATGTTTTCAAAAATATCCTTGTTGTACTTCATGTTTAACAACGCTCCTAGCTCAAAACGGAAGTTTTCTCCTCTCGACAACAACTCCCCTGTTGTCAAGCTATATTCAGCTGCACGAACACCAAAGGCACCAGCATCAGCAAGTTTTTGATCCCTAACAAAGGTCATCTTGGCATTCAATGGAGAAAAGAACATAGAAAAATGTTCATTTGGATCGTAATTTAAACCAACCGCTATGTTCAGATAACCCGGTGCCATAAACTTAGATAGAACGGTTGAATCATCCGGATATTTGTATCCCGGTAAGGACTGTGTTTTAAAAGATGTCAGAAATGATGCATATAATTTCTCACGAAGCTTTAATCCGGCTTCTGAGCTCACCTCTATCCTATCGTCGGTCTTTTGAAGTCCTTCACCCGAGGATCCAACACCTAAATATTGTACACCTCCAAGAGCAGCGTCTAGGTTGTTCTTCCATTGAAACTTTCCTTTGGTATAAGTTGCCTTACCGTTTATAAAACCCAAAAGAGAGATATTATTCCTACCTCCGGCATTCCAGTTAATGAATGAACTTTGCGTTCCATTTAAACCAAAAACTGCCTTTGCCTTCCAATTCTTTTTTACTGCCACGGTATCTCCAGATTCCTGACCAAAAGAGAAACATGCGATCAAAATCGTTAGATTTAATAAATACCTCATTTTACACATTTAATTATTGTTGCGAAAATAAGGTTTTAGATCCATAAAAGCCTCTCGCTACCAATCGCCAAAATCGATTAAAAAGGTGCTATAACAAGGAGATTTAGTATTTTCGTGCAAAAATCCATTAAAATGTCAAAAGAAGTATATATCGTTTCAGCTGTCCGTACTCCAATGGGTAGCTTTGGTGGAGCACTTTCTACTGTTCCGGCAACTAAATTGGGTGCAACAGCTATTAAAGGAGCCCTTGACAAAGCAGGTATTGATCCTACTCAGGTAAATGAGGTATTTATGGGAAATGTGCTGCAAGCTAATCTTGGACAGGCACCAGCTCGTCAGGCGGCAATTTTTGCAGGAATTCCAAATACAGTTCCTTGTACAACGGTAAATAAGGTATGTGCTTCTGGAATGAAGTCGATCAGCCTTGCTGTGCAGTCGATCTTACTGGGAGATAATGATGTCGTTATTGCTGGAGGAATGGAGAACATGTCCATGGCTCCCCACTATTTCAATGCCAGAGTTGCTACTAAACTAGGCGATGTGAAGATGGTTGACGGAATGGTTAAGGACGGTTTGACAGACGTTTATAATCAGATCCACATGGGTGTTTGTGCTGACAAGTGTGCTGCTGAATACAACATTACGAGAGAAGATCAGGATAATTTCGCGATCGAATCATACAAAAGAGCGGCTCATGCTTGGGAGAACGGTAAATTCGACGATGAGATCGTTCCTGTTGCAGTTCCTCAAAGAAAAGGTGATCCTATCATGGTTTCTAAAGACGAGGAGTTCACAAATGTAATGCTAGAGAAGATCCCTGGTCTGAGAGCTGTATTTACAGCAGATGGAACAGTAACTGCTGCAAACGCTTCTACACTGAATGACGGTGCTTCTGCTCTTGTATTAATGAGTAAAGAAAAAGCAGAAGAATTGGGTGTTAAGCCTATCGCTAAGATCATTGGATATGGTGATGCAGCGCAGGAACCGGAATGGTTTACAGTTGCACCTTCAAAAGCAGTTCCTGTTGCTTTGAAAAGAGCAGGTCTACAGGTAAGCGATATTGATTACTGGGAACTTAATCAAGCGTTTTCTGTAGTAGGTTTGGTTAACATTCAAAAGCTAGGACTTGATCCTGCCAAAGTTGATGTAAATGGTGGAGCTGTAGCCCTTGGACATCCACTAGGAAGTTCTGGATCGAGAATCATTGTAACATTGATCAACGTATTAAAGCAAAATGGTGGAAAATACGGTGCAGCCGGTATCTGTAATGGTGGTGGTGGCGCATCTGCTTTAGTGATCGAGAATATTTAATAACTCACATTATTCATAAAAAAAGCGCTCAAAGGAGCGCTTTTTTTTATTCCTGATCCATGTCTGTAAACACCTGATCAACAGGTTCCCACAACTCAATTTTATTTCCTTCGGGATCCATAACATGGACAAATTTGCCATAATCATAACTAACGATCTCATCCAGCACCACTGCTCCATTTGCTCTCAACTTTTCAATTAACCCTTCAATATTCTGCACCCTGTAATTGATCATATAGGGCTTTGAGGAAGGTTGAAAATATTCTGAGTCTGTTTGAAAAGGACTCCATTGTAAATGATTGATCTCATCTGGTCGTTCGATATTTCGAGACTGAAAGGTGGCTCCCCATTCATTGACGTCAAAGCCCAGATTATTACTGTACCATTGACGTGCTTCTTCCGGATTCTCCGAGAAGAAGAAAACCCCTCCAATTCCAGTTACTTTGGGTTCTTTTGTATCCATGTTTATTACTGAATTTCGAACTTATAAATAAGGTTTGAATACCTAAGGTAGTATATTCCAGAAGTTAAGTCTGGAAGTGCAATCAGTGTTAACTTATCTCCTGAATTTTGCTCCCAAACTAACCGGCCGAATTGATCCAAAACTGTTATTCTCTCGTTTGGTAAGGTATTCAGTAATTTAAAGCTTCCGTCATTTGGATTTGGGCTTATCAGAATGTTCTGTCCCTCCATATCGATAAGTCCCGCTTCAGAAATTGTCAGCTCTATAAATGCCGTATCACTTCCACAACCTTCATTTGAAGCGATTAGTAAAACCGTGTAATCACCTCCATTAGCGTATTCATGCCATGGGTTTTGATCGTTGCTAAACGACCCGTCACCAAACTCCCACGTATAACTTGTGGCGTTTAGACTGGAATTCGAGAAAGTAGCACTTCCACCTGGTATTCCAATCAGTGGATTTGTTACATTTCCTATCGCGATTGGAGGATTTTGCACTGTGATCTGAAATTGCTGTACGAGTTGATCTGTTCCTGTGGTATTGCTTACATCTAATGTTATGGAGTAGTTTCCACTTGAAAGCGGAAACAAAAACGGTGACTCAGCCGTCGCTGAAGACAACCCTCCTCCAGATGTTGTCCAAAAATAACTATCCGCATCTTGCGAATTATTTATAAGCTGAACTGAATCTCCTTGACAAATAACAAGATCACTGACACTAAACTGTGCAACAGGTTCCGGCACAGTATTACATTGATATGTGGCTAAGAATCCTGGATTTACAGTAGCTCCATCTGAATAGAACCTAAATGTAACAGCGCCTGTGCTCGTTGTAAATTGTCCGGGAGAGTTTGTTCCGGTAAATGGACTACCAGCGATCTGCGGAGCCTGATCATTTGCTCCATCATAGATGTATAAGTAATCGTAATTGGCTTCAACATCAAAGAATGAAAAGTCTACATCAATAGAAGTCGCATTCAGTGGTGAAATGGTCCACGTGTAATCCTCATTGTTGTAATAATTCTTTTCAGGTCCACCAAAATCGTGTATCACGCCCGAACAAGGATCGGAATAGCAATCCGTCAAATAAGCTTCCATTCCATCCCATAGCTCAGTATAACCATTGTCATATCCTAATGCCCAAATACCTATTCCGGCGATACCTGTCTTATTGATATGATCCAATCGCTTTCTCCATGCAGAATCCAGAGAAATAAAGCACTGATTATTGACTCCATCATTGAATACGAAGGCATCTGACTGCGTATCACTAACCCACTGATGATTAGCTACACTGTAATTCCCGGAGCTATTATTTTTTACAAAGGCATAAGTACGTGCAGTGCCGCTGGAAGTAGTTGACGAGACAATATTGCTTGTGGCAGTTTCCCATTCATAACCATAATTTGGTAATCCCATCACCAACTTATCAGAAGGACATCCGGCATCAAGATAATAAGTGATCGTTCTGGATAAACTGTAATTATATGACGATCCAAAATGGTAAAGTGGATCTGTAGGTCCGGCATTTGAGCTTCCCGTATAATAGTAGCCATATCCCATAACGATGTATTGATCTACTGCCGGTTCCATAATGGAGAAATCAAAAATTCCATTCCAGTCAACAGCGTAAAGTACTGTACTCACTTCCGATCCCGGAATAGCAGCGTGCATTTGGTTTGCAAGATCAACCATGAAGTTGCAGAAATTGGTTGCTTGTGATGAAGGGATACCTTCAAAATCAATGTTTACGCCATGCGCTCCACGGGTCTGCACAAGATTGATCAGATTATTGATCAATGTTTGTTGAGCTGTTGGGCTTGAGAAAAAGGTAGTATGACCAGAAAATAACGTAACACAAAGGGTGACTTTTGTATTGCCACTTGCCAAAGCCGCATCTACAGCAGCACTTGTACTCCAGCCATGAGTTGTGGTAGGATTTCCACTAGCTGCATCAACTTCATATGAAAAGAATGAGAAATGACTCAACAGATCCCATTGATAGTTTTGATATGCAG
>SBGS01000263.1 GCA_006226555.1 Bacteroidota bacterium | reverse complement strand
CGTATCTCCTTCGATCGCCATGTATTTATCCTTTGCTGCGAGAAAATCATTTAAGTCTGTAAATCCCTGCTTTGGCAGGATAACGATCCCTTTTGATTCTACTTTGAACTTGTCTTTCTGTTTAAAATAGATCTTGGCCTTAGACGGAAGGATCTTGATCATCGGAATATCCGCACTGATATCCGCATCAACAGTGTAGTCCTTTACACCATTCATTTTTGCGACAACTTTATTGAGCTTTTCTGAACCTTGCCCCCAGAGCATTAATGGAAAGAGCAATAATGTGAATAGGATTCTCATGAGGTAATGTCTTTACGGTTAAACTTCCACAAGGCCACTCCCACAAAAATGACATTGTGAATGATCAATACAATGACCGATTGCCATATGCTATCCATTCTGACGGGATTTTCAAAAAAGCTACGCCACGAAGCCATATGGGTTGTAAATAAATAAGGTTTAATGGAATCGAATACGGTCACATCAAGTGACCCGATGATCGTAAACAAGATAATGATCGCCATCGTCGCTACAATTGGACCAATGGAATTCTCAGCAAAGGCCGAAAGACAGATCGATAAAGACGATACTGTCAGCAAAGCGAGGAATGCAACTAGAAATCCAGCTCCAAATCGCCATGCTACGTCGGCTTCCTTTAGTATCACGAGGCCATCACTGTTCAATACGATCAGATCTCCTTTTCCAAATACCCATCCGGAAAAGATCACGGCCAGGAATCCCATCCAAAGGATCAGTATCAAGGTATAAGTTGCACCCGCTAGAAATTTGGACAACACGATCTGAGTTCTTGAAATCGGTTTACTGGCAAGCATGCGGATCGTCCCCATGGCAGCCTCGCCAGATATGAGATCTCCTGTCACCAATGCGACCAACAGTGGTACATGCACGATGAGCATCTGCAATACAATAAAGGCTACAAGATTACCATTCAGTACATTTCCACTAAAACTAAGCGTCTGCTCAAATGATGCCGTAACGAAAGAAAGAATGGATTTCCCATCCGCTTTCATGGCTAAAACAATGATAAGGATCAAGAGTGTTAATGCTCCGATTCCCAAATAGCTCCTCGGTTTAGAGAGGATTTTAACAAATTCGTTATACGTATTCTTTCTTAACATTACTGAGCTATGATCTTCATGAAATAATCTTCCAGCTTACGCTTCGGTTCGATCGCGTGAACCAGAAATGCCTGCTGGGTTAAATAAGCATTGATGCGCGGTACTTCGATCCCGCTTGTAATGATCTCCAGCTCTCCATCACTCAGCGCTTTCACTTTCGTCTGAGGAAATGCCTCCTGCACAAGATCTGCAGCTCTACGAGCATCGTCCAAGGTAAAAACCACTATCAACTCTCCTGAATTCAGTAATTCTGCTACCTCTCCCTCAATGATGCTTGTTCCTTTGTTAATGATCACCATACGGTTGGCGATCAGCTCGATCTCCGACAATTGATGGGAAGACAACAAAATGGTTTTATGCTGTTCATTCTTCAATCGCAGGATCAAATTACGCACCTCAACGATTCCCTGTGGGTCGAGACCTGTAGTAGGTTCATCCAAAACGATCAGATCCGGGTCATGTAACAATGTTTGTGCGATCCCTAATCGTTGCTTCATCCCATGAGAGAAACCGCTTACCTTGTGAGCACCGCGGTCTCCAAGCCCCACAAACTCCAACATTTTTTGAATATCAGAAGCGTCTACATCTGCACCAGAAATCCGCGCAAAGACTTCTAAATTCTTACGGGCTGACATGTATTTGTAGAAATCCGGCTTTTCGATGATACTACCAACGTTAGACAGTATTGCACTACGCTCTTTTTGCAGATCTTTTCCAAAAAGCCTTATACTTCCGGCATTCGGTCTGATCAACGATAACAAACAGCGTATAGTAGTGCTCTTCCCTGCTCCATTAGGACCAAGAAATCCGAACACATCTCCTTTACGCACCGTAAACGACACATCCTTCACCGCTTCGAAGTTTCCGAAACGCTTAGCTAGGTTGCGTACTTCAATTGTGGACTCCATATCCGTAAAATTACGGAACAGTTCAGTTTATTCACCCGGGTAAGGAATAAAAATTAATGTGTTTTAACATTCTTTTTGGTTCGCCTATTTGATGTTTTTTTTATAATACATAATTTTCTTAGGTATTTATTCGTTATACCTAAGAGTTTTATGTATATTTGACTTATGTATTCATCAGAACTGATTAAAGGAACCCTAAAAACCATTGTCTTGAACATGCTAAAGGAGCACGGAAAGATGTATGGTTATGAAATTGCTCAAAAGGTCAAGGAGCTTACTGACGGTAAGATTCAGATCACTGAAGGAGCGCTTTATCCAACCTTGCACTCGCTGGAAAAAAACGGTGAGCTGGATATTGAAAAGCAGTTTTTGGGAAAGCGAGTGAGGAAGTACTACTCACTTACTGAGCAAGGCCAGCAAACTGCCGCTGTTAAAGTGAATGAATTGACAGACTTCATTAATACGATGAAGTTCCTGTTGGATCTGGAACCAAAAATTAGCAATGGCTAGGGTCACCGACGAACAGGTTGACTTCATTCTGGCTGATTTTACAAAGCGTGGGATCGTTCTCGAAGATCTACGAGACGATCTTTTGGATCACATGTGCTGTATTATCGAGAATGAGATGTCTGAGGACGATAACTTTTATCGGTTCTATGAATATGTATTGCCCCGGTTTTTCAAGGAAGAGCTGGCGGAAATACAACGAGAAACAGACAATTTATTACGATTTAAAAACTTTTATAGTATGATGAAAATGCTCAAATTATCCGGTATTCTTACAGTGATATTTTCGCTGGCCGGAGCTCTGTTCAAAACGATGCACTGGCCGGGCGCCGGTATGATGATCGTTCTGGGAGGCTTCTTCTTTAGCTTAGTCTTCCTACCCCTACTGATTGCCCTAAAAATGAAAGATGATGCCTCTAAAGTGGACAAGGCGGTCTTTGCTTTAGGCTTCTTCCTGGCCATGGTCATGGCAATTGGACTCTTATTTAAATTGATGCACTGGCCTGGTGCCAATATCTTAATGATTGGCGGAACGGTCAGCTTTACTTTTATTTATGTGCCGATCTACTTCTTTTCGCGCTACAGACGTCCGGAATTGAAGTTCAATACGGCAGTGAATACTGTTTTGATGTTGGCTTGTGGAGGGATCTTCTTTTCCCTTTTTAACCTCAGCTTCAGCAAGAAATACCTGGACAGTATGAAAAGTCAGAATCTGGAGATACACGAAAACTCGTTGCTGATCTATGCTTCCAATGAACGCCTTTTGGCTGCAACCGATGATAGTCTCGCGAAACAGATCCATCTTACCACAGTGGAGCTCGACAAAGAACTAGAGCAGGTCGCGGAAGCATTAGTGGAAGATCCGAAGCTTCACCACACGCAGGACAACGCAAAAGAGATCAAGGAGAAGATCAAGACTTACAATGCAGTCATCAGCACCATTAAGGATGACAAAATAACAGCTGTGGATCTGGCTCCTCTTCAGGTTTTCGACCGATTGGATGCGGAGCTGAAGATCAGGATACTGACCAATATCCAGCAACAGATCGCCATCAATGAAAATTTGTATCTGACAGCTTTATAATTCTTTGCTTTAAGCCATAAGCTTTAGGCCTTACGCTTATGGCTAAAAGCTAACCACTAAAACTTCACCCCCATATTGTAAAACGTGAAGGAGATCCAATCCACTGCCTGCTCGATCTGCTTGGAAACAGGTGTTCCTGCTCCGTGACCTGCGTCCGTTTCGATGCGGATCAGTACCGGCGTGTCCCCCTGATGTTTGTTCTGCAGCTCTGCAATAAACTTGTACGAATGTGCCGGAACCACGCGATCATCGTGATCTCCCGTTGTTACCATGGTTGCCGGATATTTGAAGTTACGACGCACATTATGCACCGGAGAATAGCCCAATAAGTACTCAAACATTTCGCGTGAATCTTCTGCCGTTCCATAGTCGTAAGCCCAACCAGCTCCCGCTGTGAAGGTATGGTAACGCAACATGTCCAATACGCCCACTGCCGGCAA
This sequence comes from Bacteroidota bacterium, assembly GCA_006226555.1. GTDB lineage: Bacteria > Bacteroidota > Bacteroidia > Flavobacteriales_D > Crocinitomicaceae > UBA4466. The sequence goes on along the minus strand of SBGS01000263.1, from coordinate 1,161 downwards.
GGCTACCTTCATCAAATTAGGACGCTGTGTCATAACGGCTCCTACCAGCAAACCGCCATTCGATCCACCGCTAATAGCCAGGTGTTCACTGGATGTGTAGCCTGCATCGATCAAGTATTCTGCTGCCGCAATGAAATCATCGAATACGTTTTGTTTGTTCATTTGCGTTCCTGCCACGTGCCACTCCTTTCCGTACTCTCCTCCTCCACGCAAGTTGGCAACGGCATACACACCACCCAATTCCATCCATACTGCGCGTGTAATGCTAAAGCTCGGGGTCAGACTCACGTTAAAACCTCCGTAACCATAAAGCATTGTAGGTTGCTGCCCGTTCAATTCCAATCCCTTTTTGTAGGTAATGATCATCGGGACTTTGGTACCGTCTGTTGAGGTATAGAACACTTGCTTTGACTCGTAGGCATCTTTGTCGAAGTCGATCTTTGGTGTCCAGTACAATTCGTAGTTTCCTGATTTTGCATCGTATTGGTAAATGCTACTTGGTGTATGGTAGTTCTGGAAAGAGAAATACATTTCTGTATCTTCCATGTGCTTTGTCCCGAATCCGCTGGCTGTTCCTACGCCTGGGAGTTTAACATCACGCACATGCTTTCCTATATAATCGTACTGCTTGATGAGCGATACGGCATCCTGCATATAGCTCGCAAAGATATATCCTGATCCAAAGTTTACGCTCAATACGTTCTTCGTTTCAGGGATCACATCTACCCACTTCTCAGGTGAAGGATCTTTCGCTGAAACACTTACGAGACGCATGTTTGGCGCATCGCGATCGGTCAGCATGTACAATTTATCTTTCACATTCTCCACCACATAAACGGAGCTATTCATGTCCGCAACGATCGGACGGAAAACCAGTTTTTTCGCATTGAGATCAGCGATGTACAACTCGTTTCCATAAGTAGAATTCGCTGCACTCACGATCAAGTAGCGATCGTCTTCTGTTACACTTCCTCCCACGTATCTGCGCTTCGTTTTCTCGTCGCCTCCAAAAAGCACTTTGTCTTCTGATTGCTTCGTGCCTAACTTATGATAATACAATTTATGCTGATCGGTCTTTGCCGATAACTCACTCCCCTTTGGCTTATCGTAACTCGAATAGAAGAATCCTTCGTTACCTTTCCAGGACAGCCCACTGAACTT
>SBGS01000288.1 GCA_006226555.1 Bacteroidota bacterium | reverse complement strand
ATGAGAATTGAAATGGATTTAACTTCTAATATTTGGGAGCTGTTCATTGACAATGTGAGTATGGGGACATTTGCAAATCCTACAGGTCAAATCGGAATCCTTGATCTTTATCCTGTGAATCCTACTTCTGAAGGAGGGAACAATCAGAGCGGATACTACGTGGATGACGTAAGTTACAATCATATTCCTGCAACACTTCCAAATTTAAATGGAGGAGTAACGTTCATCAATCAGTTACCTGGTATTTCTGGCTTAACTGGTGATGTTGTTGCGACAGTAAGGAACATGGGGTCAACAACGATTACATCTTTCGATATCGAGTATAACTACAACGGGAATACGGTACAAGAAAGTGTGGGGCCTGTTTCTATTGCTTCTCTTGCTACATACGAACATACATTTAGCACACCGGCTTATGTTGCTGCAGGTGCAAATAACCTCACTGTTACCATTTCCAATGTTAACGGAGGAGGACAAGATGATAACGCTTCGGATGACTCAAAAGTGATCACTGTTGATCCGATCATTCCTGCTGCCGGTAAAATGGTAGTTGGTGAAGAGGCAACAGGTACATGGTGTTCATGGTGTCCGAGGGGTACTGTCTATATGGACCTTTTTGAAGAGGAGTACGATCCTTATTGGGCAGGTATTGCTGTCCACGGTGGACAGGCAGATGGTACAGATCCTATGGAAGTTGTTGAATATGATGCAGGTATGGGAGGATTCATCAGTGGATATCCATCTGCACTCGTAGATAGAGGAACGGAAGTAGACCCTTCCGGAATGGAATCAGATTTCCTAACGCGTCTTCAAACACCTCCCGTTGCATTTATATCGAATGCTGCAACATGGAATGCAACAACTCGTGAATTAACGGTTACAGTGAGTGCTAACTTCCAGTCAGCTGCTAACAGTAATTATAAATTAGCTTGTGTATTGACTGAAGATGGAGTAACAGGAACAACATCAAATTACAACCAGGCGAATGCTTATGCAGGTGGAACTAACGGAGTTATGGGAGGATTTGAATTATTACCGAATCCTGTTCCGGCAGCACAAATGGTATACAACCACGTTGCGCGTGCAATTCAACCTTCTTTTACAGGTGATGCAACAGTCTTCCCTGCTACTGTAAATGCTGGTGAAACGCACTCGGGAACTTACACCTTTACTTTACCTGCAACTTGGGATGAGAATAACATTAAGATCATTGGTATGTTGATCGATCCATCCGGAAGAATTGATAATGCATCAAAGTCTTCTATTACCAGCAACTCATCTGTAGATGAATTGGACATCTCAGATCAGATCCGAGTTTATCCAAACCCTGCCAGTGATGTAGCGATGATCGATCTTAACATCGAAATTGATGCAACAGTAATGATCAAAGTATACGACATGTCAGGTAAGGAAGTAGGAACGAGAGATTATGGTTTTGTTCACCCAGGTGAAGAGCTAATGATCAACACAGCTATTCTTGAAAGCGGAATGTACACGATTGAGATCATCGTTGATGGTAAGCGTGGAACAAAACGTTTGATGGTAGACTGATCAAATTAAAAATTGTTCAAAAGGGTAGTCGAATGGCTACCCTTTTTTTGGATTAATAGGTACTTTTACACCATGAAGTGGATTGGAGAAAGAATTTCCTTTAAAGACGATAAAAAGAAGACGACGATTCTGATAGAACCGGAGAACATCTTTTGGGTAAATGCTTTAATGGGTGCGTGGGTAGCTATGTGGCTGGTGATAGGAGGAATCGTTATCTGGTCTTATTTCGCTCTTGAAATGACGGAAAAGGAGGGTATAGCCGTTGTCGTTTTTTTATCTTTCTGGCTTTATTATGCCATTCGCGTAACACGTTCCTTCTTCTGGTTGATGTGGGGAAAGGAGTCCATCAAGATCGATGAGACAGCACTCTATTATAAGCGATCTTTAAAGGGATATGGCAGAGCAGTTCCCTATTATCTGGAGAATATCAGAAAGATCAGATTATTTACACCTAAAGAAAGGTCAATTCAAACTGTATGGGAAGCATCTCCTTGGGTTCGGGGAGGAGAGCGCTTAGAGTTTGATTACATGAATAAAGTAATACGTTTCGGAAGAAAGCTGAATGAGAAGGATGCAAAGCTCTTATATCAGCTTGTAACGAAAAAAGTGGAGGAAAGACTTCGTAAGAAGTAATTCAAAGAGGTTTTTCCATCAAATAATGTTGCAGCACTCCGAAAAGTAGGTGACTTTTCTCCACGATTTTATATCCTAATCTCTCATAGAAATTCACGGCATAGTCACGGGCGTGAAGGATCATTTTCGTATTTCCTTGTACACCGGCTTTTCTTTCGGTTGCTTCCATGATCAGGCGACCATAACCTTTTCCTTGTTCACTGGAGTCTACTGCTACAAAGCGCACTTGAGCGATTCCTTCACCTGCGGAATCTAATCTTGCAATCGCTTTCAGATGACCGTCATCATACAGTGCGAAGTGTTCTCCGGAGATATCTCCATCGTTTCGTTCGCTTCCAACGGGCTGGCCAAGCGGCTTTCTCAATACGCGGTATCGGAGATCATAATATTGATCCCATTCCTTCGGTGATAGTGGTTTTCTGATTTCGATCATTTGAATGCAATACCTGTAACACGTTTTGTATCTATTCCACTTATACGTTCTTCTCTTACGAGCGATTGAGCATGAGCATCCTCAAATACGCGATCGAGACTTTTTATTTCACCTGCAGGTACATTCTGCTGATGCAGAAGAGTTAACAGCTCGTCACAATTAAATACGCAAACTCCGGATTCCAATAAATAGAACAGCTCTTTACGATGGATAACTCTGGACTGATTACTGCTGAATCGTTCATCTGATGCGAGATTTGGAAATCCTACAGTCGCGCATAATTTTAAGAAATGCTGATCGGAGCCGATAGCGAATGTGATCAATCGATCGTCCTTCGTTTTGAATATTTCACCGTATGGAGCAATGTTCGGGTGAAGTGATCCGATCCTTTCCGGAACTTTTCCGGTCATTAAATAATTCGAAGCCTGATTAACAAGACTACTAATTGCAGCATCTATCAATGAGACAGTGACATCACCTCCTTTACCCGATTTTTCGCGTTCGATCAATTTACATAGAATTCCTTCCTTAAGGTGATGAGCGGCAAGTACATCTATCAATGCAACGGGCATTTTAACCGGCCCACTTTCAGGCGTTCCATTCATGGACATAAAACCACTTTCAGCTTGTAAGATGAGATCATAGGCTACACGATCAGAATCAGTGCCATAGCCACTTATTCTGCCATGGATCAATCGAGGAAACTTATGGTGTATCTGATCCAGCTCGAATTTAATGTAGTCTGATCGTTTGAAATTGGTTAGTAAAATATCCGCTTGATGGAGCATTTGAAACAACTTCTCACGATCAGAATCTTTGGTTAGATCCAGTTTAACGTATTCCTTTTTATAATTGATACTCGAAAAATAGGCTGAAACTTCAGCGTCTGATGCTTCGACCGGTAATTTCCATGATCTGGTTACATCCGGATGTTTTGGATGCTCAACCTTAATGACTTCTGCTCCCAACTCCGCAAAGAACATCCCTACCGATGGCCCAGCAAGTACAGTGCTTAGGTCAATAACAAAAAGATCTTTGAACAGATCACTCATTGATGGTTCCAAAAACGTAGGCGTGAACCTGTTTTTTTTCTTCTTCTGCAAGTTGTGCTTTTTCCATCATGGCAGGCAAGATCTTTTCCCATTGCGCACGGCTATAGTTTTTGATCTCTTTATATCCATGGCACTTTATACACCGACTTTCATAAAGACTTTTCCCGGAGCTCATTTCAGCGGTCATCGAAACTTCTTCCATTTCCGTAACAACCTCTGTACTTGTTTTTGGTGAACATGCGATAATAAACGCGATCAAGGTAAAAGAACCAAAAATGTATTTCATCTTTATTTTTTTTGGAAAGATACAAAAGAACATCATTTCAGGGGATACGAATGCGCTTGAACACGCTATTTTTGTTCCATGCTGAAGTATGAATTTATTGAACGTTCTACTGTATTTGGAGAACAACAGGTGAAGAATGTTATCTCACTCCTGGAACAAGGATCAACCATTCCCTTTATTGCGAGATATCGCAAGGAAATGACACGTGGCCTCGATGAGGTTCAGATCGCAGAAATAAGAGATTTGGGAAATCGGTACGACACAATAATTAACCGCCAGAAAACGATAATTGAACAAATCGACGAGCAGGGTGCCCTGACGGAGTCATTGAAGGTTCAAATTCTCGAAACTTTTGATCCAAATAAACTTGAGGATCTTTATCTGCCCTATAAAAAGAAGCGTCAAACAAAAGCTGAAAAAGCAAGGAAAGCAGGACTCGAACCCTTGGCTAAGATGATCATTTCTCAACGAGGAGGAGATCCGGAGACAATGGCTCAAAGATTCGTGAAAGGGGAGATCTACTCCGAAGAAGAAGCATTGGAAGGAGCACAACATATCATTGCGGAATGGATCAATGAAGCAATACCACTTAGGGAAAGATTGAGAGAACAATTTGCCAAGTTTTCGATCTTGGAGTCTAAACTGGTGAAAGGAAAAGAGGTAGAAGGTGAGGTATACAAAAATTACTTTTCACATAGCGAGCGTCTTTCTGCCTGCCCGTCACATAGGTTTCTTGCTATTCACCGTGCTGTAAATGACGGCATATTGACCATAAAGGCAAGGCCTGATGAAGAGAAAGCACTCCAGCAGGTTGAACGTTTTTTTGTTAAAGGGAATGATGCCTGCTCAGATCTCGTTCGAAAATCCTGCAAGGATGCATATACACGATTGATAAGACCCTCACTGGAGAATGAGGTGCTTAATAGCGCAAAAGAAAAAGCTGATGACGAAGCGATCAAGGTTTTTGGGAAAAACCTGCGACAATTATTGCTTGCTCCACCTTTGGGGAATAAAAGGATCTTAGCGATAGATCCAGGATTTAGAACGGGTTGTAAGGTTGTTTGTTTGGATGAGATGGGTAATCTGCTTACCAATGAAACAATATATCCGCACCCTCCACAAAAAGAAACGGCAAAGGCTTCCGCTAAAATTTCTCAGCTCGTTCAGGCATACAAGATAGAAGTGATTGCCATTGGCGATGGGACAGCAGGAAGGGAAACAGAGCAATTTATTAAGCACATTAGATTTGATCGCGATATAGAGGTTTTCATTGTTCGGGAGGATGG
>SBGS01000153.1 GCA_006226555.1 Bacteroidota bacterium | reverse complement strand
GATCTCCTCTGGGTAGTCAGAGTAATCACCGTCAAGAAATACGATGATCCCAGGGTTAATAGATTCTGCATGTTCCATTCCTTTTAGGCAGGCCCAACCATATCCTTTTCGCGGCTCATCGACAACCAAAGCACCTGCATCTTCAGCTACTTTCTTGGTATTATCAGTTGAACCGTTATTCGCGACAATGACTTTTTTGACAAACGAAGGAATATCTCTAATAACCTTTCCTATTGCCTGTTCCTCATTGAATGCCGGTATGATCACACAGACGCTCGAATTCTCCATCTTATTCGAAATTTTCGATGTCCAGATTCCAATTATATGGAGTGTAAGCTAAAACGGGGCTGTCAGAATCTCCTATGATCTTTAATGCTCGAAACAATGAGATTATTCCTTCGTAACCACCAAAATCTTCAGCATACCAATCGAAAAGTTCACTCACGGTTAATGTGTTTTTCTCCATTGAAAAGACTGAAGTCTGGCTTACAAATGACTCCGTAGCCAGCTGAAGTTGTTCATCCAATCGTTCGGGATCATAATATGCAACAGGCGGACAAGATGTAGCTCCACAATTCAATGTAAAATGAATTCTTGGATCGAGCTTGTCTACTTTAAAGGTCTCTACAAAGGCCTCTTTGGGATCTAAAGGTTTTCTTCTCAAAATGCCTGTTTCGATCTGGTTGAGGCTAATTTGTACATGACCGATAAGTATATCCTTTTCATTGAAAAAAAGCTTTTGATCTTTGAAACTCTTCGGATCTTTTCGCACTTTGGATTGAACCAGACTGTTATAGGTGTTTATCCAGAACGCCAATTTCTTAGCAGAAGAATCAAGCTTTTTTTCAAGATCTTTCAGGTCGATCTTAGACAGACTGTCCAGGTATGAGTCATACGATTGTTCTGTCTTTATGGCCAAGATAAAATCTTGGGAAAACCTCACGGGATCATTTACTGTAATTACCTCCTGCTCTTGTTCACAGTTAGAGGAAATAAAAAAAACGCCAAGTAGTATAAATGTCCAAACGATTTTCATACTACTTTGACGTTGAATTATTGGATTGATTACAGGACCTTTCACCTTATTTCCAAACACCTCGTTTTTCGAAGGCTTTGATTCGGTCATCAATACGCTTTTCAGGATCGATTTGCTTCAATTCCGCTATGTGCTTTTTGATGTGTTTTTTTACGATCTTGAATGTTTCTTCATGATTTCTGTGTGCACCGTTGATCGGTTCTTTGATCACTCCGTCAACGATCCCTAACTTTTTCATATCCTCGGAGGTCAATTTCAGTGCTTCAGCTGCACGCTCTTTAAAATCCCAGGATCTCCAAAGAATAGAAGAACAAGATTCTGGTGAGATAACGGAATACCATGTATTCTCCAGCATCAACACTCTATCTCCAACACCAATTCCAAGCGCTCCTCCGGATGCACCTTCACCAATTACGATACAGATCACAGGAACCTTTAGACGCATCATCTCATAAATATTACGAGCAATTGCTTCTCCTTGTCCTCTTTCTTCAGCTTCTAACCCAGGAAAAGCTCCCGGAGTATCGATTAAGGTTACGATGGGCTTGTTGAACTTCTCCGCCAGACGCATAAGTCGAAGTGCTTTTCTGTAGCCCTCAGGATTTGGCATACCAAAATTTCGATATTGCCTCATTTTGGTGTTGATCCCTTTCTGTTGACCAATGAACATTACTGTTTCACCATCCAACAGTCCAAAACCTCCAACCATTGCTTTATCATCCTTTACATTTCTATCGCCATGCAATTCCTGAAAAAGCCCGTCTGTGATCGCATTGATATATGCGAGTGTATAAGGTCTATCCGGGTGACGTGATAATTGCACACGTTGCCATGGAGTAAGATTTGAGAATATTTCTTTTGTTTTAGCTTGTAGCTTGTCTTCCAGTTCTTTGATCTTGTCAGACATGTCTACATTGGTATTGTTACCTATCTCTTTGGTTTGTTGGATTTGCTCTTCCAACTCTCTCAACGGTTCTTCGAAATCCAGATATGTAGCCATAAGACTTATGAGTTTTGAGGGGCGAAAGTTACAAAAATTGTTTCGTTGTAGTAATTTTACAAGGTGATTATATTTCCACAAGCAAAGATCAATTTAGGCTTACGCATATTACGTAAGCGCGATGATGGCTATCACGATATTGATACCTGTATGTTGCCAATTCCATTGAAGGACATCCTGGAGATCATACCTGATCGGGAGGAAGAATTACAACTGAGCGGCATTCCGGTTGAAGGGGATACGGCGTCTAATTTGTGCTGGAAAGCGTATCGTTTATTGCAGTCGGAGTATTCTTTACCGCAAACGTACTTTCACCTGATGAAATTGATTCCGATGGGGGCTGGTCTTGGGGGAGGTTCGTCGGATGCTGCAGAAGTGATCAAGGGATTGAATCAGGTATATAATCTGGGAATCTCAGATTTGCAAATGGAGGAGTATGCCGCAAGGCTTGGAAGCGATTGTCCATTCTTTATTAAAAATGTTCCGCAGATCGCGCAAGGTAGGGGAGAAATGCTATCGTCAATAGATTTTGATCTCAAAGGTTATTTCGTGAAGATCGTGAATCCGGGAATTCATGTTGGTACTGCTGAAGCATATGCCGGGACCCTGCCAAATGAAAAGGTTGATAGTGTTAGAGATGTGCTATTAAAGGGAGTAGAGCGTTGGAAAGATGAATTAGTAAATGATTTCGAACATTCTGTATTTGCAATTCATCCAATTTTAAAAGCGATCAAGGAGGAGCTATATCACGAAGGTGCAGTCTATGCCGCTATGAGTGGGAGTGGATCCACAATTTTCGGTATTTACCGCAATGAACCTATCCAATCCTTTCCGGAATATTTTGAGAAGATCATGCGTATTTAATACTTACTGATCTTTTTATTCACTGTACTACCATCATCAGTCCTGCCATAAAGGAGGTAAATTCCAGGGGATAGATCGGAAATGTCTATTACGTCCGTATTTGCTTCAGTTGAAATTCTGAGCAGCTCCTTTCCATTCAGATCGTAAAGGAGTACTTCTTTGATAACGCGATCACTTTCAAAGTAGAGTTTTCCGTTGGTAGGATTTGGATAGCAAATAAAATTGATCTGTTCCTTAAACTCTAATTTCGCGGTGCTATTAGGGTCACCTTCAAAAGCGAAGAGTCCTCCCAGATCTTGTCCAACGAATGCGTTCAATTCGTTGTCATTATCAATGTCGTTTACAGAAATTGAGCTGTATCCTTCAACGTTGATTCCTGAATAATTCATCGACACGAGATTAAACGTGTCTCCCGGTAGTATATGATTATCTACACTGTCAAAGAGTATGATATCTCCATCATAATTTCCGATAAACAACTTGGTTGTATCCCCAATTCTAAAGAAGTGTGGTGTTGCATATCCATCAGGAATTGAGACTGATACGTCAATGCTGCCAAGTGTATCGTTCATCAAGGTAAACTCAGGACTGTCGATTGTTCCCGTGTTTTGATAATAAGCGATCTGACCGTTTCTCTTACCGATGATGAGGTCAAGTAAATTATCCTTATTCAGATCGAACAATTGGGGAAAGGCATACGCTCCCGAGGAAATGATATCGTTGTTGTTATCCGTGTAATTTAAGATCGGAGTGGCGAAAGAAGGAGATCCTACTGATCCGATATTTTCAAAATAGGCGATTGTACCGTCGTCTCTTCCAATGATTAGATCCGGATCATTGTCATTGTCCAGATCACCGAAAGTCGGAACCAGCCTCAATCCTAAACCTAGTTGATTTAGATTCAGGAAATTGTTGTCAACAAAGGTAAATTGAGGAGCGGAGCTTGTCCCCGTATTTTTATAGTATGCTATAGTACTCTCCCGATCTAAAAAGTCTTTGTATCTGTAAAAATTACTGACAAAAAGATCCTGTAGTCCATCCTGATCGTAGTCAAACAAAACTGGAATAGATCCTGATCCGTGCTCGATCATATCCCTCTGAAAAAGGTTGTTCGCAACATAGGTAAATGTCGGATTCGAGTTGGTTCCTAAATTTTTGTAAAATCTAATACTGCTTACGTTTTCGGAAATATTTCGGGCATTGGGAGCTACAACCAGGTCTTTTACATTGTCGAAATCTACATCAACATAAAATGCGGCAGGGAACAGCACAACATTGACAGGAGTTGTATTGCTCGGGAAATTGTTGTCCTGAGAGATCATGGCAGAGTTCGTATTGGGTGCCGTACCTCCATTAATTAATAGCGTCATTGAAGGATAAGACACATCACCGATCACAAGGTCAAGGACACCCGAGCCATCGTAATCCAACGCGAGTAAGGTCGATCCTGCGTGTTTCAAAAAAACAGCATTGTCTTCTGTCTCTCTTAACGGATTTGGAATACTTCCTCCAACACACGGTACATTCGGATCATTCAAAATAAGGACGTTTGTGCTGAATTCTTCCGTGAACAATCCCCAGCATTCATTCTTTACTTCAAAGATCAAAGAGTCTGGAATACCATACAATTCCATACTTTGATTTTGATGATATTCCACGTGCTGTCCTCCTTGATGAAAGGTAAGTATGTCAATATCTCCATCCAGATCAACATCTATTATGGCCGGAATATCGGATGTATTTACATATAGGTTGGTGTAATTGTTAGGGTATTGTGAATAGAGTAGCTCACTTGCCAATTCCCACTGAATTCCTGTAACGGCACTCCCAACGTTTCTGTACACCTTTATTCCACCTGTGCCATTTGTGAAGAGATCTTTTTTACCATCATTATCATAGTCGATCATTTGAGCTCTGTAGAAAAGGTCTTCCGGGAAGTATAGTTTTGAGTTGTAGAGGAATTCATAGTATGGACCGCTACCATCATCTTTTTGCAGTAATACGCGAATATTGTCCCTGCTTCTGTCAAAAATGAACAGGTCAAGATCACCGTCAAAATCAAAGTCAAAATCAGATACCTGAGCACAGTTAAGACCTCCAGCCCAGGCGTTATCCAAGGCATTTCCGGAACGGATCACAGGTATAGATGGATCGAACTCAAAGTTGTTTTGTGCATTCGTCTGTGATGTGATAAAGATCATGAACAGACTAAAAAATGAGGAGAGAAGAGTTATTTTTAGCATTCCAATAATTCGAACAGTTCTGAATATATAACGAGGCAACTACATGCTTCGTTTGCTAGTTATAAGTCGAAAATAACGAAACCAAATGAGAAAAGCGATCCTTTCAATCACAATCAC
>SBGS01000185.1 GCA_006226555.1 Bacteroidota bacterium | reverse complement strand
ATATATTTACCATGGTAATTAATTAAAAATGAATAGACGCCAGTTTGTTAAAAATGTCGGTTTAGCGTCACTACTTCCAATCGCTATGAAAAGTGAACTCTTGAGAAATTTTGAAAATTCGTTGACAGACAGAAGAATGCCTGCGTTGTTTCTTGGACACGGCAATCCAATGAACGCCGTTGAAGAAAATGAATTTGTCAAAGGATTTCGCTCTATAGCCACTGAGCTTCCCTCTCCCACTGCAATTTTGGTAATTTCAGCACATTGGGAAACTAGTGGGACATTTATAACCGCAATGGATAAACCGAGGACAATTCATGATTTTGGTGGATTTCCTGATATATTATTTCAGCAGCAATATCCTGCTCCTGGTTCACCTGAGCTTGCCAAAAGAACAAAAAACCTGATCTCATCGACTGAAGTGCGCTATGATTATGATTGGGGGCTAGATCACGGAGCCTGGACGGTTCTTAAACATATGTATCCTGAAGCTGATATTCCGGTGATTCAAATGAGTATTGATTACACCAAAGATGCCAGATATCACTTCGATTTAGCCAAACAGATCAAACAATTAAGAGATCAAGGTGTCTTAGTTATAGGCAGCGGGAACATTGTGCATAACCTAAGAATGGTTGATTGGAGAAATATTAACACTGTTGGAAGCGGATACGACTGGGCACTGGAGGCACAAGAGAAGATCAATGAACTTATTCTTAGTAGGGATCACTTATCACTTACATCCTATACCAAACTAGGACAAGCTGTACAGTTGGCGATCCCATCTCCCGAACATTTTATTCCCTTGATCTATACACTCGCACTATCAGATGAAAATGAGGAAATATCCTTGTTCAATGATAAGGTTCTCGCGGGTTCACTGACTATGACAAGTGTAAAAATAGGTTGATTTAAAATTCAATGTTATTTTGTCAGAATACAGAAGTGCTTTAAAGGGAATTAGAATCTAATTATCAAGAATTGAACCCCAATGTATTTGTGTTGTACTGAGAAATAAAGCAAATGAAGACGCTTCTCAGTATTCTACTTATCATTTCAAGTAACATCCTCTTCGCAGTTGAACTACCCTCTGCCGAAATGCCTGATTATGCATTAATATCGAAAGCTGAGAACAAAGACCTGAAAAAAGGTACATGCGAAATTATATTTACAATTACCGGTTTGAAAGAAAAGGATCTTACCAATCCTATCCGTTGGTCCGTCGATCAAAAAGAATATACTACAGAATTGAATGAAGTACTGGAGCTTAGAACGTCTGCCAAAGCGGGCGAACACGATTTCAAATTCTGGTATAGCAAGAAATACAGGGAGATCATTACGCGTAAAATAAAATTTGAAGCAGGATATACCTATACATATCGATTGAACTTCAAAGAAACGGACCGCGAAATGCTAGTCAGAAAACCCGTTATATACGTTTATCCGGAAAAAGAAACCAATGTAAAATTGAACGTCATTCCGAAAGGTGAAATGGTTTTCACCTACCCTATTATTTCCGAAAAGGGATGGGAATTCAAGGCTCATCCTGACGGAACACTAGAATTTGAACAGGATCGTTTTAGATACTTGTTCTGGGAATCTTCTCAACAAATTCCGATAAAAGTTAGTCACAGATCAGGGTCGTATGTTAATCGGAAAGATGTTCTGTCATTTCTTGAACGCACTTTGACGAGTATTGGACTTACAAGTGAAGAAAAAGCAGACATGATCACCTACTGGGGTCCACTTATGCAACGTCATGAAATGGTTCTCGTTCAGTTCTACTTTAATGAAGCATGCGATCAATTTGCGACACTTGAGATCTCACCCAAACCACAAAATGTGAATCGAATTTATATTGTGTTCGAAGCTGTCGATTCACCGAGTAAAGATATTAAGCTATATCCTCCCGTAGTATACCCTAAATTCATACGCTCGGGATTTACTGTGGTTGAATGGGGAGGAATAGAAATTGAAAAACGAGAACTCTGAAACGATCATTCAATGATTTGTACATGAAAGGGATTCAATAATACCTGAATTCTGACTTAAATTGTGTAATCCATTTACTCTGTTTACTTTGGAGCGATTTAATCTCGATTTATGAAATCAACATACCTGATCATTTTTGCGGTCATTATAGCATTTTCACTGGGATACATAACACGTTCCTTCATGACCAATGAAAACGACGAACCAAAATCAGTGGACATCAATACTCCAGCTGACAGTACTATTTCAATTGATAAGAACCTGGGAGCTTTTTCTGTAAGCCTCAGTGTGAAAGATCTCGCAATCGCCCGTGATTTTTACCAAAAACTAGGTTTTAACCAATTTGGTGGGGGTATGGAGATGAATTACCTCATTATGAAAAATGGGAATGCATTGATCGGACTTTTCCAAAATATGTTCGAAGGCAACATTCTGACATTTAATCCCGGCTGGGATGAAAATGCCGAGAATATGGATAAATTCGTTGACATCAGAATTCTTCAGGAGCGATTTTTGAAAAACGGAATAAAGATCGAGCCCGTAATCGTCAGTGGAACCATAGGACCTGCAAGTTTCATGATCTCTGATCCGGACAGCAATCTCATTCTTTTCGATCAGCATCGATAAAATACAATAGTAACGAAGCTTTTATCTCACGTTTTAAGCGTATGCGCATCATATTTCTCATTGTTTGTCTTCATACGATCACACAGGCACAACCATTATATACTCGTACTAATAGTGATGTTCCTATCAAAAAAATGATCCAAGGTGAATGGGAACTCCATGATACTGAGGTTACAAGTGGATTTGATTATTATACCGATAGCAGTCGGGTTAAGCTTGACAAACAAATTCAGAAAATTGTTTTTACAAAAGATTCATTGATTATTCTTCCTGAACAAAATTTGAGGTATTACTCCCGTTATGAGCGAAAATACCTCTACGATATTACCTACGATACGTTACTCACCAGATACTCCATAGATGTTTTCTATCAAAGTAAAAAAAGGCGTCAGGAGATTGATTCATATGAGATAGCGCTTTGTTCTACAGATCAACTTGTCATATTATCTCATCAACACATTTCGACCGGATTGGATGATGGCTGGATAACAATAGCTTATACTTATTATCGCAAAAACGCTCTACAATTTATTACCAAACTTGTCGGAGAATGGCATCTAAATAACGAAAGCCCAACGGATCTTCTAGGTGATACCGATACGAACAGCTACACCTTCTATCGGGTGAAAGATAGTCTAAAAATTGACGAATCTTCGAAATACATCACGCTCAATTTTGACGTTCATAAAAATCAAAAGACCAGTGTATATGCTGAAGGAGATAAATATTTCTCTTCAGCTGTTGTCATGCCTTTTATGACCGACCCTGAACGAAATCTTATATTTCTAGGTAACAAAGCACCAATTGTCTTCCGTGTGATCTTTGTTTCAGATGAAAAACTGATCCTAATGCGTAATCAAGATATACTTCCGAAATGACCTAATCATCTAAAAAAAAGGCATTTCGGTCAAACATATTGAAAAAGTCAATATTTTAGAGACCATTGAATCTTACCAACTGTTCGTAAATGAAATGTTCTTCTTTTATCGCCACCAGTGTTGATGGCTACATTGCAAAAACTGATGGAAGCACAGAATGGCTTCACACTTCAGGAAATCTTGATGCTGATATGGGTAACCAGACTGATATGGGCTTCTATGACTACCTGCAAACTGTTGATTGTCTGATCATGGGAAGAAAAACCATGGAAGTGATTGCTAATATGAATTTATCGGAAGAACAATGGCCTTATGGAAACATGCCGATCATCGTACTCAGCAATAGCATCTCAGAGGCTCCAAGTAATCTTGCCGGGAAGATCAGCTTTTTTTCCGGAGACTTGAAAGATCTGTTAGCTCGCCTGGAAGAAGATGGTTGCAACCATGCCTATATTGATGGAGGTACAACAATACAACAATTCATCGATGCAGGGCTAATGGACGAAATGACGATCGCAAGAGTACCAATCTTATTAGGAGATGGTATTCCATTATTCGGGAGATCAGGGCGAGAAGTAAGGTTGACAAATGCAGAAACAACTGCATATCCAAACGATTTTGTACAAGTAAAATATACCCTTCGGTACTAAAAAAAGACCGATCTTTTCTACAGATCGGTCTTTTTAACTTCAATGAAGTTGCTGTAACCCTTATCTTCATACTGACCTAGAACGGGTCAATATTTCCATATACTTAAAACGTGTCCTTTTGTAAAAAGGTTGGAAGACCAATAGCTATATCTTACAGGATCTTAAATTCTACTCTTCGATTTTCAGCTTTACCCTCTTCGGTTTCGTTCGATGCGATCGGCTTGGATTCACCATATCCTTTGGCAGTTAGTCTTTCTGCACTGATACCCTGCGAGATCAAGTACGCACGCACTGCAGAAGCTCTCTTTTGGGAAAGCGTTTGATTGTAGGCATCGCTACCGGTATCATCGGTGTGCCCCCCTATTTCAATTTTCCATTCTTCATTCGCTTTAAGTAGACTTACTAATCGGTTCAATTCAACAAATGACTGCGAAAGAAGATCAGATTTATCGTGTTCGAAGAAAATATTATTCAGACGGATCGTTACACCTTTTTTGATCGGCGAAAGATAAAGATCCTTTTTAACGGTTTTCAAACCTTCCTTTACAGTCAGATCTATACTTTCACTCACGGAATAGTAGTCCTTTTTTCTCGCAAGGAAACCATAAACTTTACCATATGGTAGAGCGATCTGATACCTACCTTCAACCGGTTCCGAATTTGCCACTCCGAGTTCAGTATTTGTATTCAAATCCTCATATACGATCTCTGCTGACAGCGGTTTCTTTGTCTCGCTGTCAAATACCTGACCTACCACAAAAACAATAGGATCAGGCCTTGCTGATTCCGATAATGCAATGCGGTATAGATCCATCTCTCCCATTCCATTTGGATCTCCACTTGAACGACGATAGAAATAAGCGTATTCTCCATCGGCAGCAATTTTAAATCCGTATTCATCATTGTGTGCATTGATAGATGTTCCGATATTTTGCGGTTCACTCCAATTCAACCAAGTATCATCCAATCTTCGACTGATAAATACATCCGAACCTCCCATACCCGGATGTCCATTCGAAGAAAAATAGAGCGTTTTATCATCGGCAGCAATGAACGGAGAATCCTCATCCCCTCTTGTATTGATCGTGAGTCCTAGTCCTTGAGGCTTACTCCAGGTAGT
>SBGS01000112.1 GCA_006226555.1 Bacteroidota bacterium | reverse complement strand
TCTTTTGTTTTTCCTTTAATGCGTCCAAATGCAGGACCGGCAAAGGCTGAAACTTGTACTCCATTGTGAGGATCAATTACTTCTGTACTCTGAGCGTATAAACTACCTACACCAAGAAAAAAGGCAATGAATAAGGACTTGAACAACATATCTTTTTTTGAGCAAATTAGAGAAATTGGATGTCTAAAATAAATGACCGTTTTACATACAAACTGATGATTAAAATCATCTTTTTGAATCATTTAACCCTGTTCGAAAGAATTAGCGTATTACCAGCTTCAGGGTCTCCACATTTCCTTTTCTGTTGATGTGCACCAGATACAATCCGGAAGGAAGCTGTAATTGAAAGGCCACTTTGTTATCAACAATATCGTTCTTTTGATAAACCGGCATTCCATTGACATCGTATATGATCACTTCCATTCCTGTTTCATATCCATCCAACAACAAGAAGAACTCACCCTGACTGGGGTTTGGGTACATCTCCGTTGGTTTTAATCCAACCGAATGAACGGTAATAACATTGGATATAGACATATCCCTGTTGTAGTCATACTGAATAATTCGATAATAGTATGTTTTTACTTCCGTGATATTATCACAGACAGAATAATACGATTCTAAAGAAGTCGTTCCTGCACCATCAACAACTGCTCTTTCAGTCCATTTTTTACCTTCATCAGAACGCTCCAGCACGAAGTAATCACAGTTATATTCAGACGCGGTGATCCAAACAATGCTGTTACAACCCGGTTTTGCGGTACCTTCGAATAGTACCAGTTCAACAGGTAGCGGCACTCCCAAGCAGTTTTCATTGGCTTCCAGACAGCTCTCCGTAGAGGGCATGCCAAAATCAAATCCCGCCGAACACCAAAGAATGTTGGCGTCCCAGGATCCTTCATTCTGGACGTTTCCTGCATCTGTGATCATTGAACCCGAACCATTCATTACACCGCCAACTTCATTTTGAATATTCCCCGAATCTATCTGTATACAAGACCCCGGTCCGATATTCGTAATTCCCGCGTTCTGATAATTCCCTGAATCGAAATGCACCTTTGATCCTCCTTCCAAATTCACTATACCTGTTGCGTATATATTGATGTTTCCCAGTACTACGTTCAAATTCGATGTGTAGATGTTCAAAACACCATAGACTTCCATACGCGTAAGAATGATCAATTCAGCAAGCTGAATTGTAAAAGTCGCCTCATCCCCAACCAACAATTTTTTCGTAGTGAAATTTCCATTTGCCAAAAAACTCGCATTAATAACAGCCATTGTGTATCCTGAACCATCCAGTTTTCCGCTTTCGCCAACCTTCAGGAATGAGCCATCCAAAATCGTTAAGCTTGCATCCTGCACAACTGTGTGATCAATCACAACAGTATCTCCCATCAAATTATTGGAAGGACTACATGAACACGGCGTAATTCCATCCGTCGACCATATTCCTGGATCTGACCAAGAACCGTCTAAAATTGAGTAATACGTAGTGGCAAACGAATAATTCGACGCAATGGTAATCAGCACTAGTGTAATTATTGCTTTCATAAGTTCGATTTAACGTGTAAATACACAACTACAATAGTAACTCTGATCCTGATGAGATGGTATGATATAAGTCACATTTCAATATGAATCAACTCATTGATTCCTAGATATCAAAAAGGTAAATTCGTAATTTTCTGGTAGGAGCCAAGCCGGCAATCCGTTAGACACAGCACACACTTAATTCCATTGAAAAACTTCACGGAAAATTCTAAGTACAGCGTAGGTGAAATAGTCTGAATGAAATCTGCTCAAGTCATGTATGGCTTACATTCTGTATCTAACTCCAAGGAACATCCTTGCCTTCTGAATTGGAGCGTAATTGTATCCCGGATCAAAAGTGTATCCATTTGGATTTGTCACAGGGTCATCAATGTATTTATCAAATGGATCGAACGGACGCATAATTGCGTCTTCCTGAGGCACGAAGTTTAGAAAATTCTTTACCCCGCCGTATATTTCCCATCGATATTTTATGGTTTTCATCACCCGGATGTTGAGTATACTAAACCATGGAGAATATGCCGAGCGATAATCGTCTGGTAATACAGGCAGTAACATCGGTGAATAGAGATTTCCGCTGAGGTCAATGCTCAATTGAGCTTTGGCTATCGTATAGCTCAAAACAAAATTTGCTGTTAAAGGTGGTGTATGAACCTGTTCGGAGCGATAAAGACCTCCAAATTTATCTTTATTCATGAGGAAGAGGTCTGTGTAAGTTGCCCCTATAGTTAGCTTAACCGGATTAGCGATCGTCCAATGTATCTGCGCCCCCGCACCCCTGTTAATTCCATATCCACTTAGATTATCAAAGATCACCTGATTGGCATCCGTGAAATAGTCTGCAACGATCTTATTGCTGAAATACGTATAAAACAAATTTGCGTCGATGCCAATTGCTCCCAACTTTTTAAATCGCCTTTTACCCGAATAGTTAAGGTTTCCACTCCAGGATTGCTCGGGTTTTAAGTGCTGGCGTATAACTACCTCCCTTGCTCCCGTGTATGCTGCATGATCTTCGCTGAAAAGATTCACCACACGATAACCATTTCCAAATCCGAGACGAATAATATTATTTTGATTGGCCTCATATTTCCAATTAAATCGAGGGGATAATATACTACCGTGATCCGTATTATAGTCGAATCGTAAACCAATCAAAAGCATATTTTTTTCGTTCACACTGATCTCATCCTGAACAAAAATGCCCGGCAGATATGTACTCAGAGGTTTGTTCTCTGGATTCAATGTATCATCACTAATCGTGATCAATGTATTGTCATCATAATAGGTGTAACGTAAAGCGGCTCCGATCAATAGATTCTGTCGTTCGAATTTGATGTGTTTAATGAGTTGAGCAAAGCCAATGTTCTGATCAGCATTAAACACCGTTTGACCATAAGCTGAATGCTGAACATGTTTATTGAATGAATATTGTAGTTCAAATTCCTGTCCACCAAATTTTAGAGGTGATTTTCCAATAATCTCGAGGCGGTTAGTATAAATGTTCTCTCCATAGATACTATCAGAACCATGAAATTCAGGTGTCCACTTCAATTCTCCTCCCCATCTGGTTTCGTAATAATATCGAAAAGCCAGGTGTGACATTTTTCCTGAACCGTGGGTAAATGTGAATTTATTGAACAGCGCAGCACGTTTCTGGAGTGTTACATCCGTGAAATTGTCATGATTGATATCCCAGATCCTGTCAAAATGGAAATAGCTTCCGCTCATGATTCCCGTCACCCGCTTACCCAATTTGTATACTCCGCTTAATTCAGCATTAAATTCCTCGTAACTTGTTCCAAATACATCCGCTGTAAATCTCGGTCCACAATCTGCAGAGCGCGTGATCACATTGATCAAACCACCAACGGCCTCTGAACCGTAGAGTGTTGAAGACGGCCCTTTCTGTACCTCAATGCGCTGTATAATTGCATTTGGAATACCCATTAAACCATAAACTGAACCTAAGGCAGAAACAATTGGCATACCATCGATCATAACCATTGTATATGGCCCTTCCATTCCGTTGATATGAATGTCTCCCGTATTGCAAACATTACATTGAAGTTGCGGACGCACTCCATTTACCATTCCTATAGATTCAAATAAGCCCGGAGAAGGGTTCTTTTCGAATAATCTGGGAGTTATAATATCAATTGCTATTGGACTATCTGATACCGAAACTTCACGCATGGTAGTCGTTATCGTAACTTCTTCAAGTTCCTGAACAATCTTCTGCATGGAGATATTCAGTATTCTATTTTCATTTTCTGTTAGCGTTAAATCAGTAGTATCATTTTGAAGGCCGAAACCGGAAGCGACAAGCTTATATGTCCCCGCTGCAATGTTCTTTATCTCAAAGGTTCCATCACTAGCTGTTCTGTCACCCAAATTCTTCCCAAGCAAACGAATGGTAACAAACTCCTGAGCAATACCATCCACAGTCACTTTACCCTGAATGCTTGCTGCCAGAGCATTGTGCGCCATTAATACAATGGATATTAAACCCAGAATTCTAATCATTTAGAAATAAGTTAGACTTATCAAACTTTTATTTAGAACAAATCTAATTAAAAATTTTTTGGATACAACTTTGGCTCTTTTTACCGTTCTTATACAATGAATTAATTCAACCTCAAACAGTGAATTCGTACAATAATCGATTGATTCTGATCTGCCTCTGTATGATCATTCATGCGTCTTTTGCTCAGATAGACTCAAAAGATAAAGCCATTATTGATCGTATTTTATCGGATGGTTGGATGGAATTGAAATCTGAACCGAATTATTTCCGGTTTTTCGACTGTTGGCAATGCACGAAAGATTCTTCGGAGATCTTTGCCGGAAAGGTGGATGGTGCAATTCTCAACCATGAATATGTTTTATATCATCATCCCATCTCATATAGAAAGCAGCAAGAACAACTTAAGTATGTGCGTATAGATCCTGTTACTGTTCGAGAATATCTCGAATTTGAAAAGTGGGTTAGAGATTCTATCGCAATGGAGTGTTATTTCAACACCATAGATGAGCCCAATTATGATGCGAAGTTCATGATCCGCGACAAGAAAAAGGTGTATTATCGAGACGGGAAAGTTATTCCGGCTTCCTACATGTACCGGGATGAAATACGACATGATATCACATTTGATCACAAACACATCTTTCATTTTGATGATCCCATGATCATGCCGTTTATTGCACACATGTACCTTCCATATCCGCAACGATTTTACAATAAGCGCGAATTCGACAAACGCAAATTCAACTATCATTACGAGGCTGGTTATGAGTACTTTAGTGAGCTGCCTTATGATTCTATAACTCAATATTTTCCCGGTCATCTGTCTTCTTCATTCGGGTTTGAAAAAGTTGAAATGAATGTTCCAATCATAAGAGATGAATTTTCAATAGCAAGAATCAGTAATAACTACAGAGATATTCCAGCAGTTTATTCCCTTTTAGGAGATATCCTATTCAAGGACCTCGCAGCCTATGGGACGGTCGGGTTTCAGGCAGATGCCTTTTGCGATTGGAAGACTAAAATGCTGCAACGTGAGTTTCATGAAGCCGGTTTGGATTATTTAGTGGTCGTAACATTACCAACCGAGGACGACATCACAAAAGTGCCCATTGGAGAACCTGTAATTCAACTACCCGCCATTGATATGAGTGAACAATGGCGAATAACCAATCGAGAATACAAGGCTTTCCTAA
>SBGS01000109.1 GCA_006226555.1 Bacteroidota bacterium | reverse complement strand
ACATCCTGAGGTACAATACCGATCTGATCTTTGAAGGCATCCAGGTTAATTTCTTTTATATCTTTTCCGTCAATTAATATTTGTCCTTCAGTCGCGTCAATCTGACGGGTTAGTAACTTTAAAATTGTTGATTTACCCGAACCGGTTCGACCGATAACACCAAGAGTTTCGCCTTTCGAAATACTGAAGGAGATGTTTTTTAACGCTTCGATCCCTGAATTAGGGTAGACGTAACTTACATTCTTAAAAGTAATATTGCCATTGAAAACGAGGTCATCATAATTTTCGTTTTTGATCTCCGGTTTCGTTTGTAGAAATTCATTGATCCTTGCCTGACTAGCGGCAGCTCTTTGATTGATCGAGATCACCCAACCAACCGAAGCGAATGGCCAGGTTAACATATTGACATAAAATATAAACTTCATGATCTCTCCAAGAGTGATGGTTTCATCATAATAGAAAAGTCCACCTAAATAGATACAGAGTATCGTACTGACACCGATCAAGATATACACGGTTGGCATGAACAAGGCATTGACCATTACAAGACGCATGTTCTTATTTTTATATTGCTCAGCTGCATTGTCAAATTTGTCAGCAATTTCGCTTGTTCTGCTGTATGCTTTCAATACCCTGATCCCTGAAAAACCTTCTTGTACAAGTGAGCTCATGAAGCTTTGCTGTTTTTGTACGTCACCGCTAATGGCATTTATACGAGAGGATACTTTGTATATAAGGAAAGACATGATCGGAAGCGGAAGCAGTACTGCAAATGTGAGTACAGGGCTAATCCTGATCATGTTTGTAACAGTAAGAATACTTAAAACGGCAAGGTTAACAGTGTACATGATACCCGGACCAAGATACATTCGCACTTTCGTAACATCTTCAGAGATCCTGTTCATAAGATCTCCCGTGCTGTTTCGCTTGTAAAAACTATAATCAAGTTTTTGGTAATGGTCATAGATCTCATTTTTCAGATCATATTCGATATGTCTGGAAACGATAATGATCATCTGTCTGGTGAAGAACAGGAAGAGACCTGAACAAAGTGCAATCCCCATATAGATTGCGCCAATTTTCAGTGTCTCAAGAACTAGATCGCCCTGCTCACCGTTCGCTCCCCAGTTTTTCAGGTTGTCTATGCTGTCACCGGTAAACTCTGATTTATATACATTGAATATGTTCGTTATAATGATGAATAACACCCCTAAGGACAATCTCCATTTGTATTTTAGAAAATATTTATTGAGATAGCGAAGTGACTTCATTGCGATTATTCCTATTTTTGCCCTTGATTTTACAAGCGGTAAAATTAGGTAATAGGTGTGACAAAACCCATCTTTGAAATGTTTGAAGTAAAAAATATTGAGGATGTAAACCTCGCGGAAAATCCGATCATTGCTCAAATGAGCAAATACAATCACGAACAACTTCTTTTCTGTAATGACAATGAGACAGGCTTGAAAGCCATTATTGCCGTGCACAACACAGTACTTGGACCTGCCCTGGGTGGTACACGTATGTGGATGTATAATTCTGAAATGGAGGCCTTGAACGATGTATTACGTTTATCAAGAGGTATGACCTATAAGAATTCAATTTCGGGATTGAATCTAGGTGGTGGAAAGGCTGTGATCATAGGTGATTCCAGAACAATGAAATCTGAAGCACTATTCCGTCGCTTCGGGAAATTCGTGAATTCACTTGCAGGAAAGTATATTACGGCAGAGGACGTTGGTATTTCTCCGGTTGATATGAATTGGGTAAGCATGGAGACAAACCATGTTGTAGGTCTTCCAGGTAAGAGCGGTGACCCTTCACCGGTAACGGCTCACGGGACTTATGCAGGAATGAAGGCGTGTGCTAAAGAACAATACGGTTCAGACTCTTTAACGGGTAAGAAAGTAGCAGTACAAGGCGTAGGACATGTTGGTGAGTATCTAGTTGCTGCGTTGGCAAAAGAAAATGCAGAGATCTATGTTTCAGATATTCATGAACCTACTCTAAAGCGAGTTGCTGAGAAGTACGGAGCACATGTAGTAGGACTTGATGAGATCTACGATGTGGATATGGATATTTACGCACCATGTGCACTTGGAGCCACTGTTAATGATGAAACACTGAGCAGATTGAAGTGTAGCATCATTGCAGGAGCTGCGAATAACCAGCTAAAGAATGAAGAGGTTCATGGTAAAGCGGTAATGGATAAAGGTATTATCTATGCACCTGATTTTGCCCTGAATGCAGGTGGTGTTATTAACTGCTATTCTGAGGTGAAAGGACTTACATCTTCGTGGGCTATGGGTAAAGCAGAAGATATTTATAATACTATATCTGAAATTGTAAAACGTTCTAAGTCAGAAGGTATACCTACTTACAAGATCGCTAATCAAATGGCTGAAGAGCGCATTGAGGCAATTGGAAAAGTAAAATTACCGTTGTAAGAATGCTGAACAGAAGACATTTAAGGATTAAGGTCCTCCAAGCACTTTATGCCTATTCTCAAACAGAGGGAGGCGACTACGTAAAGGCTGAAAAGCAGCTTTTCGAGGCTATTGATCGTATCTATGATCTTTACGTTTATTTATTACTTTCTTTCGAAGAAGTCAAACGTCAGGCTTCAAGAAGGATGGAGGATAATAAAAAGAAGATCATGCCCAAGGAGGAAGATCTTAATCCGAACATGAAATTCGTTGAGAACCTACTGATCACTCAACTTGAAGAATCTAAGGAGCTAAGAAAGCTTTCTGAGCAGTTGAAAGTTAATTGGGTTGGTGATGAGAATCAAGAAATGTTTAGAAAGATGTTTCTTCACATCCGCGATTCAGAAACATACTTTGAATTCATGAACAATGAAGCTCAAGGTTACGAAGAAGATCGTGCATTTTTGATCAATCTTTTTAAAGTAGAGATCGCAAATTTTCCGCTGCTGTACAACTATTTTGAAGAAAAGAGTATTCATTGGATGGATGATATTGATCTCGCTTGCAGTATGGTGATCAAAACTCTTAAAGGGATGGAAGAGAACCAACCTTTAGAGATCTTGCCGCTATATAAAGATGAGGAGGACGAGAAAGAATTCGTTAAAAACCTTTTCCGCGAGACTGTGCGCAGAGATAAGGAAAACGAAGTATTGATCGATGAGTTAACAAGTAATTGGGAGCTTGATCGAATTGCGCGAATGGATGTATTATTGATGAAATTGGCAATAACTGAATTCCAGATCTTTAATAATATTCCGACCAAAGTGACATTAAACGAATACATTGAAATCGCCAAATTCTATAGTACTCCTAAAAGCAACGGTTTTATTAATGGAGTTTTAGATAAAGCGCTGGTGAAACTTAATGATTCCGGATCGATAAAAAAGATCGGTAGAGGACTTAAAAATTAGAATATGATGAGACTTGTAGTGTTTTTACTTCCGGTATTGTTATTTACAGCTTGTGGTGACAATACAAAGGTTGAAGTGGGGCAGAAGACCACTATGGATATTGATAAAGTATTTGATGCCGGTGAAGTTTTGAAGGGAGAAGTGATCTCCGCTAAATTTAAGATCAAGAATACCGGAGATTATCCGTTGGTGATCGCAGAGGTGAGTGGATCTTGCTCTTGTACAGTAACTGATTATCCAAAAGAAGCGATCATGCCCGGTGATGAAGGTGAGATCTTTGCGCATGTAAATACGGATAAAACAGGTAGCGGAGCGATCTCAAAAACGGTAAGAATCGTGTCGAATACCACGCCATCTATTAACCAGGTGGTAATTAAAGCAGTAGTACGTAACAAATAAATAATAGCATATGCCACAACAAATAATAATGCTGGTATTGATCATTGTAGTATTTTATTTCTTCATGATCAGACCACAAATGAAAAGACAAAAAGAGTTAAAGAATTTCCGCGAAAACCTTACGGTTGGTGATAAAGTCGTTACGATTGGAGGAATTCATGGTAAGATCCTTGAAGTAGCAGAGACGACTGTACTTATTTCTACAGAGGGAGGAAAATTGAGAATAGATAAATCTGCTTTGACTAATTCGAACGAAGATCGTTTGATGGCGAAGTAATTTGGAAATAATTAAAAAAAAAGGGACAATTAATGTTGTCCCTTTTTTTGTGTCTTTTTGTAAGCTCTTTTCTTCTTGTTTATTTCTTTTCGATCATCTCTATATTCCTTCATTCCTTCCTTGAACTGGGATTTATTCAGTTTTTTTGGAGTCATGTCACAAGCTACGCGACCACTTAAGATGTCCTGAATGATCATTTCCAGAATCCATTCCTGTTCGGCGTCGTAAGTGATCTTCGTATCGTGCCCAAAAAGTCTCAATGCTGCTCCGGTTGAACTTGCACTGAGATTTCCTTTATATTTTCTCAGGATCTCATCCACCGTCATTCCTGTCTCGCGATGGATCAGTTTCATTAAGAGTCTTCCTTCGCTAACGTATAGGTCCTTTACGGTGTATTCAAAGTTTAACTTCAGCTCCTTTTCACTTTTCTTCAAGTATTTCTTCTGCTGTCTTTTCTTTTCGATTTCCTGAAGCTCTTTCTCGTATTCTTCAATGACTTGTTTCGCCTCAAGGGCCAACGGGTACACTTTTCGAACGTCCTCCAGTAAAAGCTTATATTTTCGATGGAATCTGCGATCAATATGAACCGGTAACAATCCTTGCTCTTTGGTTGTATTGGTATCAATTTGAGCTACAAGTGTTGCTTCGTAACTAAAAAGTATGAACAGGAGATATAACAGCTTTGTAACTTTCATTATATTAGTGACTTGTTGACTTCATCGACTGTAACAAACAACGTACCAATGACAAGATATATTTTCCTTTTTTGTGGATTGACTTTGTTCGCTTCTTGTAAAGATAGCTCAACAAAGCCAACGGATGAAACTGAAGTGATTGATTCTCTTGAGCTTAAAGAGGATGAAAAGTCAACTGAGGTGAAGTCTGATTACGATATGTCTACTGTAGATGTTAAAGATCGGGCGGAATTCAAAGAAACACTTAAGAAAATAGAGACACAACATGGAGAGCAGTGGGATTTCTGTACTTGTGTGGTGAAAAATGATTCTATTAATAAAGCTGTAGCTCAACCGCTATCTGATCAGGAATTTGAGCGACTTTCTGAACGTTTGGATGTTATCGATAAACATTGTAAGGCATTCTTGGCTCAAAATCCTAATCAAACGCCTGAGGAACGTGTGAAACACGAAAAACAGGTAAAGAAATGTCTTAAAGAAGCGGGTATCAACTGATATGACAAAAAC
>SBGS01000236.1 GCA_006226555.1 Bacteroidota bacterium | reverse complement strand
TTGATCGCTGCGGACATCTATGATGTGGAAGGTCTGGATGGTAAGTTTGATATTGTCTTTATGAAGGATACCATTGAACATATTCCTAATCAGGAAAAGTTCATACCTATTCTGAAAAACTTCATTAAGGATGACGGGGTTATTTTTCAGGGATTCCCGCCATGGTGCAATCCTTTTGGAGGACACCAGCAAATGTGTGAAAGTAAAATTTTGAGTAAGCTGCCATGGTTTCATTTGACCGGAAGGGGTGGTTTCAAGGCTTTCATGAAGGTCTTTGGTGAGAAACCTCAAACGATCAATGGATTGCTTGAAGACGTATATGATACCGGGATATCTCTTCAAAGATTCAAGCGTATAGTAAAGAAGAGTGGCTTGCAGATCGTTGAGGAGCAGTTGTATTTTATCAATCCGAATTACGAAATAAAGTTTAAGCTTAAACCACGAAAGTTGGTCAAATTGCTCAATATCCCCTACATCAGGGATTTCTATACCACGACAGGTTATTTTATTCTTAAAAAGGCTGGGAAATGAGTGATGTGAAGAAGAAAGTAGCGGTCATTGGTGCTGGTCCTGCAGGTATTACAGCGGCTTATGAATTGACGAAGAAAGGATTTGAGGTACATGTATACGAGGCAAGTGAGCATGTTGGAGGTCTTTCAAGAACCATAGAGTTATGGAATCAAAAAGTTGATCTTGGCCCTCACCGATTTTTCAGCACCGATACAAAGGTCAACAAGGCATGGCTTGAAGTCGTAGGCAGGGATTATAAAATGGTGGATCGTTTGACTAGGATCTACTACAAAAAGAAGTTCTATTACTATCCACTAAAACCATTTGATGCACTTAAAAAGCTGGGAGTAGGAACAGCATTTGTGTGTGTTTTGAGCTACACGAAGGAACGTCTTTTCCCGGTGAAAAAGGATAATTCATTCGAATCTTGGGTGATAGGCAGATTTGGATACAAGCTATATTCCATTTTCTTCAAAACATATAGTGAAAAGCTATGGGGTATTCCTTGCTCTGAGCTTGACGAAGATTTTGCTGCACAGCGTATTAAGAAGCTATCCTTGTTCAAGGCTGTTTGGAATGCTATGTTCACTGGAGGTAAAACCAAGCACAAAACCTTGGTAGATCAGTTTGCTTATCCAACGGGAGGTACAGGTTTGGTTTATGAGCGAATGGCAAATTATGTCAGTGAAAATGGAGGTCGCGTTTTAGTGAATACTCCGGTTCAGAAAGTAAACAATATTGGGAATAAAGTGAATTCCCTTACCACTGCAGATGGTGTCGAACATGCGTACGATCATATTGTTTCTTCTATGCCGATCACACACCTCGTTCGCAACTTAAACGAGGTTCCTGAAGAGGTAATAACCGCAAATTCTAACTTAAAATTTAGAAATACGATACTCGTTTATCTAAAAGTTGAGGGAGAAAACGTGTTTCCAGACAACTGGTTATACGTGCACGCAACCGATCTGCAGATGGGGCGCATTACGAACTTTTCAAATTGGGTCCCTGAAATCAATCAAGGCGAAAAGTCAACCATTGTTGCTTTGGAATATTGGGCTTATGATCAGGATGAAATTTGGAATGCTTCTGACGAGGATCTGATCAAGTTGGGAAGAGAGGAGCTGCAGAAAACGGGCTTAGTAGAAGGTTTGGAGATCAGCGATGGATATGTCTTCAAGATTCCGAAATGTTATCCTGTTTATGGAAGAGGTTATAAGGATCCATTGAAAGTTGTTGAAAATTACCTTACATCATTCAAAGGACTTTCCGTAATTGGAAGATACGGGGCGTTTAAGTATAACAATCAGGACCATTCAATTCTGATGGGCTTACTGGCCGCAGAGAATATCGCTGAAAATGCGGGTCACGATCTTTGGGAGATCAATACGGATTATGAAAATTATCAGGAAAGATCAACGATCACAGCTTCCGGCCTGACCTCTGAGTGATCATAATTTTCCCTGACTCTTTACCATAAGGTTGCAAAGACGGAATAACAGCCTGGCCGCAACATTTGCATCCCAGTCATTGTCTTCTGAAGGGCTTACTTCATTGAGGTCCATAGCGATGATCTCTCGACCGCTTTCTACGACCTTTTCTATGAGGAAGAGCACCTCTTCTGTTTCAAAACCACCAGCCACAGGCGTTCCGGTGTTTGGACAAAGCTTTGGATCAAGTCCGTCAATATCAAAACTGAGATAAACTTTTTGAGGAAGGTTGTTTACGATCTCTTCACAAATTGAATTCCAGCTCACGCTCTGGTATTGTTGCTGTTTGATATCACGATCAAAGAAAGTGACGATCTGGCCATTAGAATCGTTGATCATTTCAAGCTCTTCAAAACAATAATCGCGTATTCCAACTTGAACCAGCTTAGAAACAGCACTTTCCTGAAGTGCATTGAACATGATAGAAGCATGCGAGTATTTGAATCCTTCGTATGCATCGCGCAGGTCGGCATGAGCATCGATCTGTAAAATCCCGAAATCATCATGTATTTCACCTAATGCCTTGATCAATCCAAGAGGAGTAGAGTGGTCTCCACCAACGAGACAGACAGATTTGTCTTTCTTTAGGTAGGAAAGCGAACGTTCTTTAACTTCAGAGATCATCCATTCGCATCCGGCATCAATCTCCAGCACTGCATTCGGGTTTCCCGCCTCTCCATTTTCCAAGGCGGCGATGTGTGCTTCTGCTTTTATCCTTAGCTCTTCACTTTTGTTTTTCATCTCCTCGGAGACTTCATCCATGGCGATCCCTGCTTTCCAAGCGTCTTTTACAAAGGGGTCGTAAAGATCAACCTGAAAGGAGGCATCAAAGATAGCTTCCGGTCCATTTACGGTACCCCCTCCATAGCTAACGGTGACCTCCCATGGAACAGGTATGATCACTGTTTCGCTTTCGTCAACAGTAAAAGGTAAGCCGAAAATATTGGCGTTTTTATCTGCCCAGGAATTAGGGTCAAATGAACTGATCTTTTCCTCTTTGGTCATGATGTTGTATTCGAATGTTAAAGCCGAAATTACATCAAAACAAGCTTAATTGATCGATCAAATCCAGGAAATTAAAGTTGATCGGTCATTACTTTATAAGTCGGATCCTCTATCACATTGATATCAATGATCTTATCGGCATTTTTTAATAACTGAAGACAATCGGCACTAAGGTGTCTGAGATGTACTTTTTTTCCGGCTTGCTGGTATCGCTCAGTTAATTTATTAAGCGCTTCTATAGCTGACATATCTACAACACGACTTTCGGCAAAATCGATAATGACCTCTTCCGGATCGTTCACCACATCAAATTTTTCATTGAATACCTGAACAGAACCAAAGAACAAGGGGCCATAGATCTCATAATGTTTTATTCCATTCTCGTCAATGTGTTTTCGGGCACGAATTCTTTTCGCATTGTCCCAGGCAAATACAAGTGCAGAAATGATCACTCCAACCAGCACAGCAAGAGCTAAATTATGCAGGAAGATGGTAATGAGCGTTACGGCGATCATGACAATTACATCCGATTTCGGCATTTTATTAAAGGTTCTTAGACTCGCCCATTCAAACGTTCCGATCGAAACCATGATCATTAGCCCAGTCAATGCCGCCATGGGAAGCTTTTCGATCAGGGAAGAGCCAAACATTACGAAAACAAGTAACATGATCGCAGCAAAGATCCCGGCGAGACGAGCCCGAGAACCGGACGAGATGTTGATCAAACTCTGTCCGATCATGGCGCAACCTCCCATTCCGGAAAGTATTCCAGAAAGTATATTTGCCGTTCCTTGAGCAACCGCCTCTTTGTTTCCTCTACCACGTGTTTGTGTGATCTCATCAACGATATTCAGAGTCAACAAGCTTTCGATCAGCCCAACTCCTGCCACAATTCCAGCATAAGGGAGTAATAACATAAATGTTTCCCAAGTGTATGGTATTTCAGGAATACTAAGCGGAGGAAATTCACCTTTTACGGAAGCAATGTCGCCTACGGTAGTCGTATCAATGTTAAATACATAAACAACTCCAAAGATCACGAGGATGGCCACTAAACCTGCCGGTACGAACTTGGTCAGTTTTGGAAGACCCCAGATGATCAGCATAGAGAGAGCAACCAGACCTGAAAAAATTGCGAGCTCTGCTCCTTGCATCCATGGGGCATTTGGATCCGTACTGTCCACCGTAAATTGACTGATCTGTGCAGAAAAAATGATGATGGCTAATCCATTTACAAAACCAAAGATCACAGGCTGAGGTACCAGCCTCATCAATTTACCGAGCTTCAGTAATCCTGCAATGATCTGAATGACTCCCGCGATGATCACCGTCGCGAAAATGTATTGCGTGATCTCATCGATGGAAATATCCGGATTTTGTGTTTTAAGCGTTTCAATCAGTCCAACGAACACGACAGCGACAGCCCCGGTTGCCCCGGAGATCATACCCGGTCTTCCGCCTAGAATAGCAGTGACCAATCCCATCACAAAAGCTGCATATAAACCAGTCAGAGGAGATAGACCTGCAAGCAATGCGAAGGCGACCGCTTCCGGAACAAGCGCAAGCGCGACTGTAAGCCCTGAAAGGATCTCAGTCTTATAATTTACTTTTTGTTTTAGATCGAATAACTTAAAATATGCCTGCATTTGTTGCCTTTCTTGGGAAAAACTCGGGTTTTTCGTTAAAAAAGGGGCAAAGATAGGCAAGAAAGTTGGAACGGCAGGTGAAGCGATCAGACGAGCTGACTAAACAGTAGTGAGTTTTCGTTCAGGTATGTAAAGTCAAAGTGCTTTTCTTTTAGCTTCGTTTTGATCAGCCCAATATGATCAGCGTTGTCTAATTCAATACCGACAACTGCCGGCCCATTTTCGCGATTGTTCTTCTTTGCAAACTGGAAATAGGTGATGTCATCCTTTTCTCCAAGTATATGCGTAACAAACTCTTTTAGAGCTCCGGGGCGTTGAGGAAACTCGATGAGGAAATAGTGTTTCTTTCCTGCAAAGAGCAGTGCACGTTCACGGATCTCTTCCATACGGTTCACATCATTGTTTCCGCCACTCACAATACAAACCACCGTTTTACCCTCAAGGTCTTTTTTCAGATCATCCAATACGCTGATGGATAAAGCACCCGCGGGCTCTACCACAATAGCGTCCTCGTTGTAAAGTGAAAGGATGGTGTTACAGATCTTGCCCTCATCAACGGTATGCATCTGAAGGCTGTTTTTTGAACAGACGCTGAAGTTCAGATCACCAACACGCTTTACAGCCGCACCATCCACGAATTTTTCAATATGCGACAGAAG
>SBGS01000216.1 GCA_006226555.1 Bacteroidota bacterium | reverse complement strand
CTTAAATTCTTTCCGGCGTAATAGCGAAACAATCCCCAACTAACTATGACGTCCGTAATGAGGATCAATATCCACCCTATTATACCAAACAAGTACAGCGATTGCTTATTGTTCATATACTTTTCGAATTCAATTTGATTCATTTCAAACAGCGGCACAAAGATGCCCGCCATAATCATCCCCGCGATCAGGGTCATAAGAACAATAGATATACCGTTGATCAGTGCAAGTTGTCGAGAGGTGATGCTCTTTTTCATAGCTTAATTTTATTCATTAATGAAACAAAGCTAGGATGACACTTGCCTTCGTCTACTTGACGAAAGTCAAGAAATGGACTGGGTACAACTATTTTTTATTGAAAAGCTCGACAATAGGCTGCCCTTCAATATTTGAAGGCTGCTGCAATTCGAGTATATGCGTCAGGGTAGCTGCAATATCTGTGATCTGAAGCGGACGTAGGATCTGCTGTTTTCGGATACCTGCCCCATACCAAAGCAGCGGCACGTGCGAATCATAACTATACGCTGAACCGTGTGACGTTCCTTTGTGTGAAGTTTCTGAAGGACGCGATTTTGGCAGATAACCCGGCTCCAGTATGAAGATCACATCACCACTTTCTGCTTTGTGATACCCTTTGCTGACCATTTCCATCCAGCGATCGGAATGCGCTACACTGCTGAGCTCATGAGCTGTATAAGCATTTTTGACCTCTTCATGTTCGCGGAGTCTTGCCGCAAGTGCAAGCGAAACCTCTTCTACCGTTAGCTTTGCATTTTTGATCGCGTCACGATCCAGGTATAGGTTCAGATTTACTTGCTCCTCAATAAAATCAGCTCCAAATCTTTCTATACAGTAGTTTCGAAGATCGACCATGGCAGTATCCAGGTAAAAGTAACCACCCGGTAGTTTTTGGTCGCTCAGGTATTGAGGAACGGGAACCACGGCATGATCTGCTGTCAGAAACAGAACAAAGTTATTCTTCCCTACTTGTTTCTCCAATGCTTTGATAAAACGTGCGATCTCTCTATCCAGGCGAATGTAGGTATCCTCTATCTCCACTGAATACGGTCCAAATGAATGCCCGATGATGTCCGGTGTTGAATAAGAAATACAAAGCATATCCGTCACGTCATCCTGTCCGAGCTTTTCTCCGTTCAAAGCAGCCATAGCAAAGTCGGTCAGATAAGTGTTCGCATACGGTGTACTTGTGAAAAGCTCGTAAGCAGAGTAACCGCTCTTCGCGATCATTTCTTTCAGATCGTATGGGAATACGGGACGATCCTTGCCCGGTAACAAGTGCTCGTAAATACGGTCGTCCTTATCGCTTTCCGTGTAGCTCGATATCGGGTAATACGTATCCCAAACACCTTGCATCGCATCCTCCGGATAACTTCCGTTGTTGAATGAATTCACCCAAGACGGTAGTTGATCCATGAAGAAACTGGACGAAATGAAATTCCCATTCGAATAATCGAACCAGTAAGAACCATCACTCATGTGCCCTCCGGGTAGAATGGCTCCTCTATTCTTAATGGACATTGAGATCACCTTTGCACCATTTCTATTGAGCTTCAGCTGATCTGTGATCGTATGGGCCCTTAATTGATGTGGTGAACATTTACCGTAAGATGATCCTGAGCCGACTGTCAATGCTGCAGTGTCTTCCACACAGTTCTTCTCTCTTCCAAGCTCACGATCGTACCAGTCATTGGCTACGATACCATGGGTTGCAGGTGTTGTTCCGGTATAGATCGATGCGTGTCCCGGTCCGGTATAGGTTGGAACGTAATTGTAATTCGTGTTGCGGCAGTTAGTTCCTCCGTCGCGTAGCTTCAAAAGACCATCCTTTCCATATTTTTCCTCGAAGCGATAGAGGTAATCATAGCACATCTGATCCACAACGATCCCAACAACAAGCTTAGGTGAATTCTTCAC
Organism: Bacteroidota bacterium; assembly: GCA_006226555.1. Lineage (GTDB taxonomy): Bacteria > Bacteroidota > Bacteroidia > Flavobacteriales_D > Crocinitomicaceae > UBA4466. Next base: position 3,399 of record SBGS01000216.1, on the reverse strand, counting down.
TTGCGCATTTGCAAGGAATGGAAGGAAGATCAAGAACAAATACCTCATTGCAACCAAGTTTTGTCCAAAATTACCGAATCCTACTGCAATTCGAAAGGTATGAATACATTAACTTTGTGTAAAATTCTAAGGAAATGCTCGGACTCAAATTACCTACGGACCCACGATGGGTGAATATTGTAGAAAAGAACATTCAGGAGATCCTGGTCGATCATGCGTACTGCGAACAGAAGGCAGCGAGCAACGCGATCTCGGTAATCGTGAAATTCCCGCAGTATCCGGACGTGGTAAAGGCTATGACGGAGATCGCACAGGAAGAAATGGAGCATTTCGGTATGGTTCACGAAAAGATGGAAGAACGCGGGATGAAGCTCGGATTTGAACGAAAGGATCCATACGTAAATGATCTTGCTGCATACCTGAAAGAGCGCAATGCTGGTGGAAGTATGGAAAATCAGTTCGTGAATCGCATGATGTTTGCTGCCATGATAGAAGCTCGTTCTTGTGAGCGTTTTCGCATTCTATCAGAGGAGATCAATGACCAAGACCTGAGAGAGTTCTATCGTTCACTCATGGAAAGTGAAGCACGACACTATACGACCTTCCTAAATTTCGCGAGAAAGTATGGAAAAGGTATCGATGTCGAAGCCAGATGGCAGGAATTCCTTGCTTTCGAAGCGACCTTGATGGACAAGTACGGTAAGACTGAAACGATGCATGGGTAAAAGCTGTGGCCGGCTTTAGCTTTAAGCTTTATGCGATAAGCTTTAAGCGTGTTATGTTCAACTCATCCGTTTGTTATTCAATTTGGATTTCATTGATTTTGCTTTAAGCTTAGAGGCTATTGCTTAAAGCTATACGAGATAAGCCTTAAGCGTGAAATGTTCAACTCATCCGCTTGTAATTCAATTTGGATTTCATTGATTTTGCTTTAAGCTTAGAGCCTATAGCATAAAGCTGCAGGAGATAAGTCTTAAGCGTGTTATGTTCAACTCATCCGCTTGTAATTCAATTTGGATTTTATTACCTTAAATAGACTAACCTACTTTACATGAGAAATTTTCGCGACCTGAGTTTTTGGGTCTTATCAAAAGAACTGTCAAAAGAGGTCTACTTAGCGACTGCCACCTTTCCTAGATCAGAAATATTTGGGATTACGAGCCAAATGCGCAGAGCCTCAGTTTCTATCCCTTCCAATATTGCAGAAGGTGCTTCAAGAAGCTCCAACAAAGAATTCATTTATTTTCTTGAGATCGCGCTTGGTTCTGCTTTCGAACTTGAGACACAACTCGAAATCTCCAATGAAATTGGTTTTCTTGATGCTTCACAACACAGACAACTGAACGATAAACTCAAAAACATCACAAATTTGATGGGTAAATATCGTGCAATTGTCAAAGGAGATTAAACTAATTTAGCTTTAAGCTTTTTTGCGATAAGCCTTAGGCATGCAATGTTCATCTAGTCAGTTTGTTATTCATTTCGGATTTGATTTATATTGCTGTTAGCTTAGAGCCTTTAAGCTTAAAGCTAAATTGAACATGAACAAATTCCTATGAAATACTATCTATTCCTAACTACAGTTTTATTCGCTTCGATCGTTGTTGCTCAACCCAAAGAACCTATAACTGGATTCTGGCACGATATGCCGATAGTGGGATCAGGATATGGAGAACACTATCAATTCTTTGAAGATGGAACTTTCGTACACGGGCACAACCAGATGGATTGCGCTGATTCTGTGATCCAGGAATCGGGTACCTATCACATAAAAGGCAAAAAGCTGGTGCTTAATTATACAAAAAGACTGGTGTTGGCAGGAGGAAAACTAGTTCCGGCAACCGGATCCTGTGGTTCAGATTTCGAGATCGAGGGCGCGATGGAACAAACGGAAGATTACAGGTTAAAAGAAATAAATAAGCTATCTCCAATGATACAGGATGAAGAGTACGAGTATCTCATGGTCATGAAGATCGGAAAGTACCGTTATTACCGCATGAGTAAGAATCCCAAGATGTATTAATTCTAAGGATTACAAAAATCGCAGAACTGCGGATCCTCGGTAGTTTTCCCTTTGGGATATATATCCTCTTTCGTGAAACCACATGATTTGCACTCATACTGATAAGCCAATACTGATCGTGTGGGCATGCCGCACTGCATACAAGGCAATCCTTTTCTCGCATCCACAACATCAAATCCCGGGAATTCACAAGATGGACATTTAGACCGGATCTTTTCGATCAGTTTCTCTGTAGCCAATGCGATCACTTCCATTCGAGAAGGATTGTTCATCGCACGCATATCTGTTTCACAAAGCACTCTTCCGTACTTTTCGCTTAGCTCAGAGAAATTAGTTTCCAGCTCTCTCCAGGTATTAATGCCTTTGATGATATCTTCATTACCAATGGCTTCTGGTCTTAGGATCAAAGCGTGTGTTGGAAATCCTGTTTTTACAGCAAAATCGAGCAGCTCAATAAAAGAAGAAACAGTTTTACGCGCAAAATTTGTTCGAGTGGAAAGCTCCCTGGCGATGATCTCCAGGTTATTCCTTTTGTCCATCAACATGATAAACTCTTCATCCGCCTGAACAAAAGGGATAGATGGATGCATACCAAAAGAACCTTCACTGGCAAGGATCAGATCGCCACCGGAAACATTAAATGCCATTTCACACTTTTTACGCAGTGTTTCGATAGGATCATTCAGGCGTTCCACTTCACCCGTGAAGGTTCCTAATAAATCAGTGTCCAGATCCGGAATGGTAATGCAATTCACCCCAAAAGCATCTTCAAGCTTTGGTTTGATCACGGACTCTTTACCGTGCTTGCTTGCAATGAGTAATACCCGGTCTCTGAACATGTTCTTCAATCAGAATTTATTGTCCCTGCCCCAAAGAATATCCGCGCTCTCCGTCGAAGTAATAAAGGTTTTCAGTTTTGATCACATCGATCCCCAACTTATTGGCATTCGTCAAAAGCAATGGAATTTCTGCGCTCTCAAGATTGTCTTCCGGAGCTTCAAAACGACAACGCCAGTGATCCGTACAGAAGGTCTCCTTGAATCCGGCAGGCCATACTTTAACACCGCGGTTAGTGATCAGTTTTAGCTCGACCTTATTACTTGTCAGTTTTAATTTTTCAGCAAGATCAGCTACATTCTCACCTTTCCAGTCAACAAAAACATCCACTCCCTTCAAGGTCTTTTTCTTTGCCTTCGGACGCTTGTATTCAGGCAAATTAAATTGAACATTCTTTGGATAATGCTCAGCTGCGATGGTCGTTGGTTTTTTCCCAAGGTTTGCGATCACAGCTTCAGCAAAAGCGCTGGTAGAAAGAAGCATTTTACTTACACCTTCTTTGTAGATATCCTTTGTGTGAAGACCGGATTCAATGGTAA
>SBGS01000266.1 GCA_006226555.1 Bacteroidota bacterium | reverse complement strand
ATGCGGGTCGCAAAATATGCTGTGCTGTTCATTGTTCTGACCTATCTCATTTTCTTCTTTGTGGAAGTGTTGAACAAGGTTTTGATTCATCCCATCCAGTATATTCTTGTAGGTATAGCGCTGATCTTATTTTATGTGCTGCTGCTTGCATTCAGTGAACAAATATTCTTCAATGCTGCTTACCTGGTATCCGCAATAATGACTATCGGTTTGATCTTCCTCTACTGCAGGTCTTTGCTCGGCTCCTGGGCTTTGGCAGCAATGACTTCCGTCATACTGGTAATTCTGTATGCATTCATCTTTATTATTATTCAAATGCAGGACTACGCACTTTTATTCGGAAGTATAGGAATCTTTATGATCCTGGCTGTTACGATGTATTTCTCCAGAAAGATAGATTGGTTCGATCTCAAGAAATCTCAACCAGAATAGTGTGAAAACAAAAGTGCCCTTGTCAAACAAGGGCACTTTCTATAAAAATTCTACAATATCATTAAATGGTCTTCTGACTTTCTTTCGTTGCAGATATTGATCGGAATGGTCTCTGTAACCCATCGGGATGACCAGATCAGTTTTTAAGTTGCGTTCCTCAAGGTTTAATATTTGATCATAGCGATCGGCGTTAAAACCTTCCATCGGAGTTGTATCGATCCGCAGTTGTGCGCAGATCTGAAGAAGATGCCCTAGAACAATGTAGTTCTGTTTTTTCATCCATTCACTCAGGTGATTTCGATCTTTGGTCTGAGAAAAGTTGATCAGCATATTCTCGAATCCTTTAAGATCTTCTCTATTTTGTTGACGTGTTTCTGCCACGACATCAAGATAACTGTGAATAATAACGGGATGAAGTTCTCTGAAAGATGTAAGAACGATCAAGTGAGAAGCATCCACCACCTGTCGTTGTCCATAGGAAGCATCAAATAGTTTTTCCCTGATCTCAGGGTCTTTGATAACCATGACTTTGGTTGGTTGGAGCCCATATGACGATGGTGCTAAGCGAATCGCTTCCAGAATTGTATTCAGCTCGGATTCACTTATCTTTTTCTCCGGATCAAATTTTTTAGTGGCGTATCGCCATTTTAGATCTTCTAATATTGATTGCATAATCTTCGAAAGCGTTATCTGATTCAAGTCATTACACTATTCTGTGCCAGTGACGTCACAAAATTAGTAATAAATACCGTGGTAAATAAAACTTATATCAAATCAAGGCTATCTAGTTCGGTAACGGAAAGAGTAGGAGGGAATAGACCTCGGTTTATTTTCTCAAGGATAAACTGAGCGGCTTTATCTGCTTTTTGCATGGTTGAAAATCCTTTCATTCCTTGTATAGCGGGTATATGCTCCTGATGGATCATTAGTTTACTCCCCTGAAAAACATCATATCCCCAGCCAATACTATCAGTATAAAATATGCGATACGTCAGTGTGTCCGGATTAGTAGGTAGAGTAATTTTATTATCAGCTGTTTCGGCAGGAACTTCGGTTTTGTCTGAACAGGAAACGCTGGCAATCAGAATAATTGGTATAATGAAGTTCTTGACTATCATTGAAATATCAGAGTGTTCGTATACGATGAACCTGTTTTTGGGTCGTATATGTTGATGAGGTAAGATCCCGAAATTAATGCGTTTCTGTTGATCGTCAAATGATCCCAATTTCTTTCAATATCAACCAAGGCAGTTACATTTCTACCTGACATGTCCGTCAATGTAACGTGAGCATCGCCAGAAATATTCTTACATGTAACTACACCCGAGGAAGGGTTAGGATACAATGTTACCTTATCTGTAATTGCATTATCAACCGAGAGAATGCGCTGATAAGCCCACATGTCATCAAGGAAGTCTCCGTTGTAACCAGTGCCGACGAATGCAAATCCATTTAGCTGAAATACTGCGGCATTTGTTCTTCCCGGTCCAGGAATTGAGGCTCTTTGGGTCCAGGAATTACCAAAGTAGTTGTACTCCCAAAGATCGTTCATGTAATCATTGTTTATATCCTCTCCACAACAAATGAATCCTTGAGGGAAATCTCCCCAACCAACTGCCCCTTTTCGAGGTGTCCCTGGAAAGTCAGCGAGTTGCTCCCACGCATCAAGATCTGCAGAATATCGCCAGAAGTCCTTACGCTTAACACCGTCATCTCCAGTACCCAAATAACCGTGGCCACCCATCGTAAATGCCACTGCTTCCTTTCTTGCCGTTCCGGCGAAATCAGCTACCTGGGTCCAACTGTTTGTGGAAGGATCGTATTTGTAGAAGTCATTGCAAAGACCATTTTGGTCACTTCCAGTTCCTACATATCCTTCATCGTTTAACACGAAAGAGCACGCTTGTCTTCTTGGTGAACCAATAAAGTCTGCTTTTTGGGTCCATATTTTAGAAACCGGATCATATTCCCAAAGATCTTTATAAAAACCATTTGTGACTCCTTGACCTAAACAGACATAACCTTTGTTCTGAATGGAGAAAGATGATGCTGAACCTCTCTCTAATCCATCTCCATTTAAACCACCGAGTGAAAGCTCGTCATCCCAATCATCCTGAAAGTAAGAATAAGAATACATTTTCCGTCTAAAACCATCAGTATCCAATCCCCCGATAATGAATCCTTCATTCAATACTACGAAAGTTGATGCGACAGATCTTGGAGCGCCATTAACGCTATCCTTTTGAAGCCAAATGTCTTGCCCCCACATCGTGGCAGGAAGAATTAAAAGAAAGAATAATAATCTGCGCATATTAATATTTGATTATTTCAACTGATGACGAGATCATACCATTTAAAGAATTGCTGATCAAATGATAATTTCCGGAAGGAAGTGAGCTTAAATCGATTTTCGGATTATTGGTAGTCATGACCAGTGCTCCATTACTAGTGTATAAATTATATGCAGACGGTGAATCTGAAATTGTTTTGATGTGGATAATTCCGTTAGTTGGATTGGGATAAACGCTGATCTGTTCGCTTAAATGATTTGTGCCAAGAACTTCGTAAGGTGTGTATTCCCAAAAGCTTTGTTTTTTACCGGAATATCCTTTACCTGTTCCGACATAACCCTTTCCGTTAAGTGAAAAGGCAACGGCACCTTTTCTCTCGCTTCCGCCGTATGGAGCTCTAACTGACCAGTCATCAGTGTCTGGGTTATATTCCCAAAGATCACCTAATAAACCTCCATTTGTTCCCATGCAAACGTATCCACGATTACCAATGGTAAAACACGTCGATGCTGCTCTTTCACTGGCTGGTAAACTTGAAACAGCTGACCATTGATTTGTCGCAGCATCAAATGCATAAAAATCATTATTGTACAGGTCCTGATCAGTTCCCATACCTACATAGCCTTTAGTGCCAATTGAGAAACTGGAAAGCTGATATCTTACTCCACCAGGAAAACTTCCTAACTGAGTCCATTGGTCAATACTAGGTTTATACTCCCAAAGTTGATTGGAGTAACTATTCGGGCCGAACTTACCACCACACAAATATCCTTTGGAATCAATTGAGAATGCTGTTGCGAAGTAAACTCCGGCACCTCCACCACCAGGCCAGTTTGCAATTCCGGTCCAGCTGTTTGTGATAGGATCATATCTGTAAAAGTCGTTGAGCTTTGCTGATCCTGGTTCATTCGAAGAATCCGAATTGATCCCGCTACCAACATAACCGTAATTTCCAATAGCAAAAGCTACCGCATTTCTTCTCTGAGATCCCGGTAGATCAGCAACCTGGCTCCAGCTATCTGTAATCTGATCATATTTCCAAAAATCTTTTAGAACGGTTTCAGCGGTGTCAATTCCGGTTCCGACGTAGGCGTGATCACCAACTACGAATGCAACTGCGCGTTCGCGCTTTAGTCCTGTAAAGTCATTTTTCTTCGTCCAGAAATTTGCTGTCTGACCAAAGGCAACCAGATTGTACAGGTAAAAAACTATTAATAATACTTTTCTCATATCAATGTGATCCTTTGTATTGATCGTTCATTTTCGTTCGTAATCATCATGATGTAATTCCCTGGAAGAACCATCGTTCTATTCAGTTGAAGAATTTGATCCGTAACAAATTCCCTTACTACGGAATTTCCTTGCATATCAATAATTTCGACCCACAGTCCAGTATCATTATTTACAAAGAATTCAATATAATCTGATACTGGGTTGGGACCGAATTTGTATTCAAGGGATGAAAGTTCATCCGTAGATGCGATCGCATCGAATTCCCAAAAATCATTGAAGTTCGTTCCGTTAGTACCTATCCCAAAATAGCATCTGTCCCCGATTTCAAATCCAACGGCAAATCTTCTGCTTGTACCATAGAATTCATCGAGTTGAACCCACGTGTTATGTGCCGGGTCGTATTCCCATACTTCTGAATTTACTTCAGACAACCATGATGCGTAACCTGTAACGATATATCCTTTGTTTCTTTGGCTAAATCCTACAGATCCTGCAGTAGCAAGTCCTGGGAATGATGCACGCATTGCCCATTGATCAATTGTAGGTTTGTATTCGTATAGACTTAGACCAGATTTGATGTATCCTTTGTTATCGATCACAAAAGAGGAGTTCCAAACAGAATTTGTGAATGGTGCCGGATTTTTGATTGTCCAGGCATTTGTAGTTGAGTTGTAGGCGTAAACGGTACTTCCCGAAACATAATAACCGATATTGTCAATCACAAAGCCTTGTGTATTCATCGCATTGGTTGGCAGGCTAGCTGCAGGAGACCACGTGTTGGTGCTAGGGTCAAAACGATAAAACTCGGGTCCGCTAGCGTTCTGCCCACCTCCAACGAAACCAAATTTATCCATTCCAAAAGCTAAACAGCCGTATGCACCTAGCCCTCCATTTCCTCCGGGATAATTTGCTTTTTGTGTCCAGGCGTTGGTTGCAGGATCATATTCCCACCAATCGTTCTTGATAATATTCGGCCCTGCACCGTTGTAGTGTCCTAGGCCGATATAACCTTTGTTCCCAATATGGATTCCTGTACCTCTATGGCGACCCTCTGCACCGAAATCTGCTCTTTGGATCCAGGCACTAAAGCTATGATGAGATATGAGAAGAATGAATATGACGAGTAGACTACGCATTTAGCTTAACAAATTTTGAAGTTTTGAGAATTGAATCATTGTATGTGATTTCAATGAAATAAATTCCGTTTACCAGATCCATCAAATTGAACTGCTGATCTTTAGAATAGAGCTGTTCGGTGTAAACTACCGTTCCATTTAGATCTCTTATCTGCAGTTGCACAGGATGATGTAATATTTCTTCCGGAATCTGAATAGAACAATAGGATGCGGCAGGATTAGGGTATACCAGTATTTCAAAATCTTCTAAAGATTTTTCTATCACTGAAAGTACCGGGTCAAAAACCCAGAAGTCTTTAAAGTTGGTTCCGTTTGTTCCTAAACCTGCGTATGCAACATTATTTAAAGTAGTTGCAGAAAGATATCTTCTTGCCGTTCCTTGAAAGTCTTCAATTTGTATCCATGTATCGGTAGAAAAGTCATATTCCCAGAAATCACTAAAGTTATTCCCGGAACTAAAATCATCTCCGGTACCGATATAACCTTTGTTATTCACTACAAACCCGGTTGCTTCTTGTCTATTGGTTGGACCGACATCTGCCAGTTGAGTCCAGTTATTTGATCCTGGATTATATCTCCAGAAATCATTGGACGATCCAAAATTCGTATTACCAGTCCCAACATATCCGTAACCGTCGTGATCAAAAGCTACTGAGGAGTTTCTTGCCCCACCTGGAAAGTTTCCTATTGGAGTCCATGTGTCGTTCGTAAGGTCTAATCTATAAAAGTCCGATAACGAACCGGAAGTTGATTCACCTGTTCCCACATAGGCGTAATTACCGATCTTAAATGCCACGGCACCTCTTCTTCCTATTCCTGGTAAACTGTTTGTCTGTGTCCAATTATTGGTTGATGGGTCGTATTTAAAGAAGGTAGAGACCAATGTGTTTCCCGATGGGGATATTCTACCAGTGCCTACGTATCCAATACCATTGTGACTAAAACCAACCGCATGATAACAGATCCCTCCCGCATAGTCTGCCTTTTGCGTCCATGCATTGGTCGCAGGATCATATTCCCACCAGTCATCAAATAAAATGTTTGGACCGGCCCCATTGTAATGGCCTAATCCTGTGTAGATCTTATTGTCAATAGTGATCATTGTAGTCCTGTGCCTCGCTACACCTCCAAAGTCAGCTTTTTGCACCCAACCCGCTGACCAAGCTGATCCGGATAGCAATAATATCAATATGTAGTTCAGAAATCTCATCTTTTAACGAACTTCAGAATCTCAGAACCGTTTTCAGTTGACACATTGATGATGTATGTGCCATTTGAAAGCTCCGATATGTCTACAGTAATATTATCATTGAAGTCTCCTTCAAGAATAGCACTACCCTTAAGGTCAGAAATCTTATAATGCGTGTACTCTCCAGATTCAATGGAGATCACATTTGTTGCCGGATTTGGAAATACTTTTGCATCTATGGTTTGGATGTCATCGAATCCTAATGTTCCTTCATTGATCGACAAAGTGTAATCGCCGGATGCGGTACCCCATCCTTCAACCACCAGAAATACGGAGTCTATCCCAATAGTAGATATTTCAATTTCAGATTGTGTTCCGCAAGTCGGGCTATCATCATTGATCGTAATTACAGTACCATCAGGGTTGAGTGCAGTAAGAAATGTATCAAAAGTAGATCCGCAAAGAGAAGCTTTAATGGATGATACACCAGCAGGAATATGCACGAGGTAAAAAACATCCGGCGACGGATAAACTGTATTTTGATTTGTGTAACAGAACGCTGATGAATAATTTTCTGTGAAAGGAAGACTAGTTACTTCTCTTGGATCATTCATGTTATCACCAATATAACTCGAGCAATCTACACCATTTTGAATATAGATATCGAAATCAGTTACAGATCCCCAAACAAAGGATGCACATGGATTAAGTGGAAGCGATCCTCCCTCGTACTGCATAACACGCATGCGTGTCTGTCCATTTGTACTACCCGCGGGTACATTAAAATTGAAAACGCTTGCCGCGGTTGGGGGTAAGCCTTGCCAGGTACCAATAACTTCTGATGCGTCAAAGGACTGATCTTGATTAAAATCGATCCAAACAGCACCAACACCAGAGTAGTTTCCTCCACAAGTTCCAAACTGCAAGTTTACTGTGTAAGAAGATCCGGCATTCAAATAAGCCATCTGACTCGTGTAATGCACTACGCCTGTGACTCCGGGACATCCGGTGTAATTTATACTGCCTGTCGCTCCGTTCAGTGTGAGCCATTCCAAATTAGAATCTATAGTTTGGGAAGGTCCCCCGGATTCACAGTATTGACCGTATGAAAATGTCGCTCCAATGGCAATATAAAGAGTAGAAAGTAGTAGTTTTTTCATATAGGGATCCGATAATTACCGGTTAACACTCGCTTAACAATAACTTAATAAAGATACAAAATTGAGGGAATTAGTTGCATTGGGCAGTTTTAAAAGTCGGCATGTGAATAATCAATGGAAACTATTTATCCATTAAGGAGGTTTGTTGATTATTTTCGAAAGGATACAATCGAAAAAATATGACAACAGAAGAATTAGAAAGAGAGATAGCTCAGCTGGAAACTGAATTAACAGGAGATATGTTTGCAGATATGGATATCAAGGACAAGATCCATAATCTTCAAATGAAATTGAATGGTGTTAAACCACAGGATAGTCACTTCGACTGTGTTGGATGCGGTTCTTGATCACATCAAGAAAGCATAACTGATAATGTTTGCTCCCATCTTGAGGGCTTCGTTGTGTTTGATTGACGAGTCATTGTGGACTTCAGGGTCTTCCCAACCATCACCAAGATCGGTTTCATAAGTGTACAGACAAACTATCCTTCCGTTATGAATGATCGCGAATGCTTGCGGTCTTTTTCCGTCATGCTCATGGATTTTCGGTAGTCCATTGAATGTGTATTCCTGTTTGAATATGGGATGATCCATTGGTAATTCAACAAGCTCATTGTTAGGGAATATTTTTTTTAATTCCACTCGGATGAACTCATCCATTCCATAATTGTCGTCAATATGCAAAAATCCTCCTCCTTGCATATACTTCCGAAGGTTTTCAGCCTCGGATGCCGAGAATACAACATTTCCATGACCGGTCATATGTATCAGCGGATACTGTATCAAATCCGGACTTCCAGCTTCTACATAAGGAACATCGGTTGAGATGTTCATTCCCAGTTCTTTGTTACAAAAGCGAATCAAATTAGGTAGGGAAGTGGGATTGGCATAGTAGTCTCCTCCGCCATTATATTTCAGCACAGCAATTTGATAGGATTGACCATAGGATCCAAAAAACAGGAAGAGATTCAGAAAAGTTAGTATCGCACTTATTCGCATAGGAATTTCATAATTGAGCAGGCGTACAACGCTGCAGTTTCTGTTCTTAAACGCGTATTTCCCAGAGAAATTGGTTCGTATCCGTATTTAGTTGAGAGTTCCACTTCCTCAGTTGTAAAATCTCCTTCGGGTCCAATCAGAATAGGGCAATTTTGAGTTTTGAATGTATCACGTATGTCACGTTTTTCAGTTTCGTAGCAATGAGCGATGAGACCATTCGGATAAGCTTCAAAGAAATCCTTTAGTGGAATTATTTTCTCAGATAATTTCGGCAGATAATAACGCTTTGATTGTTTGAAAGCTGAGATCATCTTTCGCTCAAATCGATCGTATTTGTACTGAGCTCTTTCTCCATTTTTGGTGTCAACAAATGTAATATGTGTCGCTCCCAATTCAGTTGCCTTTTCAACGAACCATTCCATGCGTTCTGTTTGTTTGGTAGGTGCGATCGCTATGTGGATTTCGTAATTCTCCTGAGGTATAACTTCATGGTTTAACAGCTCGAACTCACAAGCTTTTTGTGATGCGAGTGAAATTCTTGCCTGAAATACGGACCCTTTGCCATCAAGTAAACCAACAACATCTCCTTCTTTTAATCTCAAAACCTTCAGAATGTGTTTGGACTCGTCGGAATTCATCCGATAAGTTTTTTCTTCTGCAGATATTTCAGGAGCGAAAAAGTGTCTCATCAGTTCATTAAGCGATATACAAGTTCTTTCATTAGCTCTCCGTCTTCAAAACCACTATTCCCGATACCTTTTGATTTCAGGTCGTACTCGTGTAATAAATGGACGTTTGCTGCTACCTTTTTGGGTGGGTAGATCTTAGCTGCTCCCATCAGTTGAGCCGCAACAAATGGATGAACACGTAGTGCCGTTACAACAGATTCTTTGCTCTTGTTTTCCAGGAAATGAATGATCATTAAATTTTTGAAGAGCTTATATAGGTTACTGATTACAGGAACCAAAGGCCCGGCTTTGGGGTTGTGGACGAAATAGTCTACAATCGTGAAGGCCTTGTGTACATTTCGGCTACCGATCGCGTTCGAAAGCTCGAAGAAATTATAATCCTTGGATATACCAATATTTTCTTCAATGTGTACGTCATTGATGGTCGTTCCTTTCTCAACTAGCAAATAAAGCTTGTCCAGCTCATTCGTGATCTTAGCCAGGTCATTGCCTAAAAACTCTGTGAGGAGCATAGCGGCTTTTTCCGTTATTCCATACCCGGATGCTCTGACATTGGTCATGATCCAATCTCCAAGCTTGTAATCCTGGATCTTTTGAGATTTAAAAACCACTCCAACCTGTGCAGCTTTCTTGAAAACCGTTTTCCGGCTGTCTACGTTTTTGTACTTATGGCAGATCACAAATACCGTTGATGAGGTGGGCTGCTCAAAATACACTTCCAGATCTTCGATCCCTTTCATGTCCTGAGCTTCCTTCAGCACGACAAGCCTTCTTTCAGCCATCATGGGATAGGCTTTCAATTCAGCTATTAAAGTGCCGGCATCTACATCTCTTCCGTATAAGATACTTTGGTTGAAATCTCGTTCCTCTTCGCGCAGCGCATTTTCAACAATCGCATCACAGATCAAGTCGATGTAGTAAGGTTCCTCACCGTGAAGTAGGTACACCTGTTCAAATTCGCCTTTGACTACGCGATCTATGATTGCCTTGTGTTCCATTATTGATGTTTAGCCCAGATTTGAACCAATTCAATTAGTGTTTTAACGGCTTTTTCCATGTCCTGAACACTCACGTACTCGTGACGAGAATGTATAGCCATTTCGCCAGTGAATATATTTGGACAAGGCATACCCATGAAGGAGAGTCTGGATCCATCAGTACCTCCTCTTATTATTTCAGGTTTTGGATCAATACCCGCTTTTTTCATCGCATTAAGTGCATATTCGGTAACAAAAGGGTAGTCATTCAGAATTTCCTTCATATTACGGTATTGCTCGGTAACAATGAACTGTGTTTTTAACGCCGGATATCCCTGAAGTGTATCGTGTAAAATGTTTTTCAGACGATCTTCATATTCCGTTAGTTTAGACGTTTGGTGATCGCGAATGATAAATTTTACCTGTGCTTCTTCCATTCCCCCTGTGAACGAGATAGGATGAACAAAACCTTCTCGACCTTCAGTAGTTTCAGGAGACCAGCTGTCTTTTGGTAATTTCGATACAAATTCTGCTGCAACTTTGAGTGCGTTCACCATTTTTCCTTTCGCATAACCGGGATGAGCACTTTTTCCTTCAATGATAACTGTTACGGCATCAGCAGAAAAGCTTTCGTCTTCAAGGGATCCTAAGGTGCCACCATCAAGCGTGTATCCGAAATCTGCATTTAATTTTTGCATGTCTAAATGATCTACACCACGACCAACTTCCTCATCAGGAGTGAATAGAATGCGAATTTTAGGTCTTTTAACCTCAGGATGCTCCAATAAATATTGGGCAAGATCCATAATAATGGCGATCCCGGCTTTGTCATCTGCTCCCAAAAGTGTAAGCCCACTGGCAGTTATCAGATCATCACCAATTTTTTCTTTTAAATATGGATGTTGCTCAGTTGTGATCACCTGAGTAGTATCATCTGGAAGTGTAATAGGGTTTCCATCATAATTTCTGTGCACTATCGGCTTGACATTTGTTCCGCTGCAATCGGGAGCGGTGTCCATGTGAGCGCAAAAACAGATCGTTGGAAGATCTTCTCCGGAATTCGAAGGAATAGTTGCAAAAACATATCCCCATTCATCCATCTCGACTTCACTTGCTCCTAATTCGTTCAGTTCTTCCACTAGCTTTTTTCCGAGATCTTTTTGGATCAGACTGGAAGGAAAGGTTGTTGAATTTGGGTCTGCGGTCGTATCTATCTTAGCGTATCGGATGAATCTTTCTTCTACGGAGTGCTTGTACATAGTTTTTTCTTTCAAATTTAGTCAAAAAAAAAGGCTCTCAAACACTGAGAGCCTTACAATATGCTGCTTAATTTCCTTAGAAAATTTCGTTAGCGTTGAAATGGAATTTTCCTTCGATCTCGGCATTTTCGTCTGAATCTGAACCGTGAACCGCATTTCTACCTTTTGATTCTGCATAAAGCTTACGGATAGTGCCATCAGCTGCTTCAGCAGGATCTGTTGCTCCGATCAAAGATCTGAAGTCAGCCACTGCATTTTCTTTCTCAAGAATCGCTGCAACGATAGGACCGGATGTCATATATTCTACCAGTTCGCCATAAAAAGGTCTTTCGGCGTGAACCTCATAAAACTTTTTTGCTTGTTCTTCAGTTAAACGTGTGTATTTCATTGCCTTGATCTCGAATCCAGCCTGGATGATCATGTCAATAATCTTACCCATGTAACCATTTTCAATTGCATCGGGCTTAAGCATTGTAAAAGTTCTGTTCGTTGCCATTTTACGTGTAAATTTTAATTTGGGCGCAAAAATAAGGAATTCTTGCTTTTTGACTATGGTTATCTGTTATAATTATTTCGGGATGAACCATTTTAAAAATCAGGGAACATTTTTCTCTTAGTAGTATAATTGTTAGATTTGTCTAACAAATTGCATATATGAAATGGCTGATTGATTATTTCAGTGAATTAGATCCTGTTTTGGCTGCGTTTTATGCAACCTGCTTTACATGGTTTTTAACGGCTAGTGGTGCTGGATTGGTCTTTTTCTTCAAGACACTGCACCGAGGTGTATTGGACGCTATGCTTGGCTTTACCGGAGGAGTAATGATCGCAGCAAGTTTTTGGTCTCTTCTGGCGCCGTCCATAGAAATGTCAGAGCGATTTTATCCCGGATGGGAATGGATGCCGGCGGCTGTTGGGTTCTTACTTGGCGCGCTTTTCCTTTTTGGATTGGATAAATTGATGCCCCACTTACATATTAATTTCGGCGTTGCTGAAACAGAAGGTCTAAAAACGCAATGGCATAAAACCACATTGTTGGTTCTGGCGATCACCTTACATAATATTCCAGAGGGACTTGCAGTAGGAGTTCTGTTTGGAGCAGCTGGTGCAGGAATAGAAGATGCATCCATTGCTGGGGCAATCGCATTAGCGATAGGTATTGGTATACAGAATTTTCCAGAGGGATTTGCGGTAGCAATGCCGCTTAGACGTCAGGGTGTTTCGAGGTGGAAGAGTTTTTGGTACGGTCAACTGTCCGCAATTGTAGAGCCAATATTCGGGGTGCTCGGCGCACTTGCTGTTATGTATATGCAACCGATCTTGCCTTTCGCGCTAGCCTTCGCAGCAGGAGCAATGATCTACGTCGTGGTAGAGGAGGTTATTCCTGAAACACAAAGAGACAAGTATACCGATATCGCTGTACTAGGCTTTATCGGGGGGTTTTTGGTGATGATGATCCTGGACGTATCTCTTGGTTAAATTTTAGGGATGCAATAATTAACATTTTTTTAACCCCGAATAATTTGTAGGCTCGACAATACTCCGTATGTTTGTCTCATCAAAAGAGAATAAGTAATTATTCGTTTTTGGGTTTTATAGTTTTAGCATGGTTTAGCAGAGAGAGGAAGAAGTTTACAGAACTTGTTCCTCTTTTTGTTTTATACGATTCATTTCGCTTATATTCGTATAGGTTCAAACAAAGCTCAACTATGAAAACGAAATTGTTTCTTGGAATTCTCTTTCTCGTATCGAACATTTATTCAGTTTTAGCTCAGACTCAAGGTGTATCTTATACGGCTGTCGGTAGAGGGGTGGCAACGTCTTTTGTTACGGATTATCAGGCTCTTGGAATAAATCCTTCTGCTTTGGGTTGGGGTAACAAATATGGAAAGCATTCAACAGTTGGGTCGACAGAATTCAATTTTGGGATCTATTCGGATTCATTGAACGTTGATAAGCTGAGAGATCTGTATAAAGCAATTCGAAACGATATTACCGGGAAGGAAAACGATACAAATGCTTGGAAACAACAACGCCAGTATGCTTCTGAATATTTGAGAGCAGGTTTAACCATAGATGCCAGTTACAATTGGCTGGGTTATTCTTTTCATAATGAAAAATTTGGTGGCATCGCTGTTTCGATAACAGAGAATTACAATTGGTATTCAAAATTGAATGATCAGACTGCAGGCTTGATCTTTGAAGGGAAATTCGCTGATTATTTTGATTCACTGACAGTCGTTTTTAATGGGGATACATCCACCATTTATAATTCAGGTAATGTTTCTCAAGATACCTTGTCACAGGTAATTTCCGGAACTATCAGTGTTCCGTTGAAATTGAGCGAAATTACAAATGGTTCAGAGATAAGATTTACCTGGAATAGACACTATAACTTTGGTTACGGAAGAAAGTTGTTCGGACAGGACAGTACATTCGCAATTTATGCTGGTATTGGTGGACGTTTTATACAGTCAATGGCGATGCTTTCTATGATCAGCGATGGTGACGATGTTTATCTCTATTCTTCGTTTTCACCATCATACAAAATTGATTATGGAGCAATAGCAAACAGTAATCCATCTAATTTTCAACCGGGTTCCGGGGGTATACCAAAGAGCGTTGGGAACGGTTATGGCGTTGACTTCTCAGTAAGTGCTAAACTTCTTGGGTTTCTAACGCTAAGTGCAGCGATCAACAATATTGGTTCGGTAACATATACTCGAAACGTTTATCGTGTTGCAGATTCCCTCGTTGGAACATTGACGGTGGATGGTTTGGAGAACTATAACGTTACCAATAGTTACGAGCAATTGTTATCAGACGGAGGTATCCTCTACCTGGAGGGACAAGAAAAATTCTCATTGCCTAATGCAGCTGTGGTTCGCATGGGAGGTCATGTGGATCTCGGGAATATCGCAAGTGTTGGATTTGATTTTATTGCTCCTTTTGATCGTCAATTACCGGGAAGCGTGCAGAATGGTGTGTTAACCCTAGGGGGTGAAGTTAGACCGATAAAATGGTTGACATTAATGGCAGGTTATTACGGAGGAGGGATCTACAAGCACAACATTCCGATCGGTATTAATTTCGTTTTTGGAGGTGGTGCTTACGAAATGGGTATTTCTTCGCGAGATATGCTTTCGTTCTTCATGGATAAATCAAACAGTGTTTCTACTGCATTTGGTTTCGCTCGTGTGAGATTCTAGCCAATTTGCAGTGCAATATGTCTTATCTCGGATAAGATCATAGCTGTTGCTCCCCATACGAATTCGTTATCATTCACTTGAAATCCAGGTATGTCTTTTTGTGTTAATCCGGAACCGATTCTAATATTCCGGCGAACTATTCTTTGATCATCAAGAAGTTGAATAAGGGGAAAGGTAATTACTCGTGCCACTTCCCGTTGATCCAGTCTTAATTCTGGTAGTTCATCTAAATGAAAAACGAACGGATGGATGGTGAATTTGCTTACAGGAATATGCACTTTACTTAAGGGTAAGATCAATTCACAATTACTGTGTGGGATTCCAATTTCTTCGTAACCTTCTCTTAAAGCGGTGTATTCTAAGTTTGGATCAAGGTCTTCCAGTTTTCCTCCAGGAAATCCTATTTGTTTACTATGATGTCCTTCGTATTCGGGTCTTTCAATGAGTATAGTTTGAGCAAAACCATTTGTTTCGAAAAGATATATTGCAACTGCCGAATCTCTATAACTACTGATGTCCGGAATTTGAGATGACAGTGGCCGATTGATGGGAATGATCATGCGATGGGCCGAATCTCCCGGTAAGGAGACTTCTGATGAGCGTAATTTATCTAAAAGGCTATGGAGCTTCATAGGGTTACAGAAGACAAAATATTCTCGAAATCGTCAAAAAGGTATCCCATGTTTTCCTCTATGCCGATCAGGTGTAACACATAAAACTTTTTATTTGCTTCAATAGTTGCCATCATATAAGTCGAAGATTCTCCGTAAAACGATGAATTTCCATGCATCACCTGGACGAGGCATGGATATTTGCATTTTGAAGAGGTCTTTTTGATCGATGATATACCACCATCTAACGTTTCTAATCGTTTAAATACATAATTGTCATGAACAGCATTGATGAGATCAGTTTCCTCTTCGAAGCCATACTGGATTAACTCGGCTTCATCCATACTGAATACTTCTATCGAGAAATTTACATCAATATCATAAATCGCCATGGTTAAGGCATCGTCCTGAATTACGTATTCATTGTTGTAATCATTGGTGAACAGGTCGGATAATTTAAACTTCAAACCTTTATAATACCTTTCCCTTAGATCAGGGAGATCCATATTGTTCTCCTGTATTTTGGTTAGATCACGATCTATTTTGGCTGGTGGACAAGCAAATAATAACCATGTTAAAGAAAGAAACAATATCTGGTAGCGGAACTTCATACTTAACGAATATACAATTTTGTTCAAGGCCTTAAGTCTGACGAAAAGCATTAATTTTGATAAAAAATCAAAATCGTGCTGAATTATATCGTTTGGGATGTCACTCCTGAAATCTTTGACGGGTACAAAACCCCGAATCTATATGGTTTACTCTTTGTAACCGGTTTGATCTTAGGATATTTTGTGATCAAGCGCATGTTCAAGTTTGACAGAATAGAAGAGAAATATCTCGACAAACTCGTTATGTATATGGTCATTGCAACTATTGTCGGGGCGAGATTGGGGCACGTTTTATTTTACGGACCTTATTGGGGACCGGATGGTTATTTTTCTAATCCCTTATCGATTTTAAAAGTTTGGGAAGGAGGACTCGCAAGTCACGGAGGAGCAATAGCTATTCTTATCGCTTTGTATCTCTATTCGAAGAATGTTATTCATCGTCCTATGATCTGGATCCTTGACAGAATAGTGGCACCTATTGCTATAGCAGGCTGCTTTATTCGTTTAGGTAATTTAGTGAATAGTGAAATTGTAGGCGATCCAACAGATGTGCCATGGGCTTTTAGTTTTGTGCATTTTTGGAATGATGAGTTAGGAGCATTTGATCCAACACCAAGACATCCGGCACAATTGTATGAAGCACTTAGCTACATATTTATCTTTGGTTTATTAATGTTCCTTCATTGGAAAAAACAGGCTTGGAAAAGACCGGGAGCTCAATTTGGATTGTTCTTGATATTGTTATTCGGTGCACGATTTATGATCGAATTCGTAAAGCTTGGACAAGCGGAAAGAGATGCCGATCTATTCTTGAACACTGGTCAATTATTGAGTTTACCATTTGTTCTTGTAGGTGTGTATTTATACTGGAAAGCAAGAAAGAGTCCTGAGGTCTCCGATGTTAATCACCCTTGATCTTATTCCACGTTTCGTAAAGCTTTTCCTGAGTAGGTCTGTTTTCCTCAATTTCTCTTAATGGCTGTACTTCCTTGAGAGATTGATGACATTCTGCAGGTAAAGCCTGATAGAGCTGTGTACCTTTCGTTTTCCAGGCGATCATTTCATCACTTACCTCCTTTATGATCTTACCTGGGTTGCCTACGACAAGACTTCTTTTAGGTATATGTGTTTTTCCGGGAATAAAGCTTAAAGCACCAATGATACATTCTTCTTCAATTACAACATCATCCATGACGACACTGTTCATACCGATCAATGAATTCTCTCCAATAGTACCTCCATGTATAATGGCGCCGTGACCGATATGAGCACCTTTCTTTAACAATACAGTAGTTCCTGGAAACATATGAATAACACAATTTTCCTGAACGTTGCACCCATCTTCTATGATGATCTGCCCCCAATCACCGCGAATAACGGCTCCAGGACCAATATAGACGTCTTCGCCAATGATAACATTTCCAGTAACGTTTGCCTGAGGATGAACAAAGCTAGATGCCTTGATCACAGGAATGAATCCATTGAAAGAGAAAACCGCCATATTTTTTTCCCTTAAAGGTAATAAACACTGGTTTTTTACGTCTTCAAAATGTAAGTTATTCTTAAAATTGTCGAATAAGATTGGTCATGAGTTATTGTAAGTACTGTAAAGACCCCAACGCGCATGAGGTTCACCGCGTCTATCATGATAATCATTATGGTTTTCCGATCCTTGATGATAATGAGCTTTTCGGTCGTTTGATACTAGAGATCAATCAGGCAGGGCTTTCTTGGGAAACGATACTTAAAAAAGAAAGTGGTTTCAGAAATGCTTATGCTGACTTTAATATTCACAAGATTGCAAACTTCGGAGCAGCTGAAAGGGAACGATTATTGAGTGATCCTTCAATTATTAGGAATAGACTTAAAATCGATGCGGTAATTCATAATGCGAATGTAATATTAGAAATTCAGAAGAAAAGTGGTACTTTCAAATCTTGGTTAGATAGTTTTGGTGGGATGAATAGGGAAGAATGGACCAAAATTTTCAAGAAGAATTTTAAGTTTGTAGGAGGAGAGATCGTCAACGAATTTTTAATGAGCACGGGTTATTTGAAAGGTGCTCATGAAGAGGAATGTGAGGTGATGCAACGAATTCGTTTAACAGAACCAAAATGGATGTCATATGAAAGGGATTAAATTATTCATTATAGCAATTATGTTCAGTGCTTCAGCACTGGCTCAGGTTGGTATCAGCTCAGGTTTAAGTGCCTTGAAAGGATTTGGACCAAATAGACCTTGGGGAGGATTTCATATTGGAGTGGAAGTGCCCAGGGATGATCAGGCGTCATATTATTTAAGGTATACTCATCATTTTCCGGTAAGAGAGAATGATTCTATCCAGTTACAGTTGGAACCGAGAGATATCAATAATGTTCCTCCGGGTTATCAATATTATCCAATTATTGGTTCTCTTCCGTCGATGAATTACAATGTGTTTGAGTTTGGTACACGATATTACATTGGAGATGGTTATGACTTTGGTTGGGCCGGATATGGAGGTACAGGATTTGTGTTGACATTTAACCGTGTAAGAAGCAACAATGCAGGATATGATGAGGAAGTTTATATCCTTCCTGACTATTACAATTACGAAGGAACTGCATTTAGTCTGGGCTTTGGGTTGAACGGAGGTGTAAAGTACTCTGTTCCACCATGGGGTACAGTTTACTTTGATGTAAATATTTCGTATATCTTACTTTATCAGCAGAATACGAATAACCTATACAATAATATGATCCAACCGCTCACGTTTGGGTTTAACATCGGTTATCGAAAGGATATTCTCTGGTAAAATGGAAGTGGTTGTTCTGAGATCTTCCTGAGGTCTTCGATCACTTCATTCAAAGCGTTATAACGACCTTCTTTCCCGGATTCAAGGCATTCAATGAGCTCGGTTTCCGAGTATTTGTTTGGAGGCAGTTTGAATTGGTGTTTGTTCGTCATCTTGAGCAAAACAGGATAGATGCTCTTAGGAATTTTTGAATTCTGCGGAATGGGGTGGGTGATCTGTAGATTTGTAAAAATACTCGGGTTAGTGTGTGATAACGGTAGTTCCTGCGAGTATAACGTATACAGCGTTACTCCCAGTGAAAAGATATCAGTCCTTCTGTCCACAATCTTTAACTTATTCAGGATCAGTTCCGGTGCAGCATATCCGAGCGGAAAAAGTATTTTTCGGTTCGGAAGTGAGCGTTTTCTGATTGCGAGTCCAAAGTCTATAATGTTTACCGAAAAATCGTTCACATCTCCATCGATAAGGATATTGCCGGGTTTCAGGTCAAGGTGATAGATCTCCTCCTGATACAAGTGCTCAAGAAGAATGTTTAGTTTTTGAAACAGCTGAATGATAAATACTAGGCGTTCTTTCTTTTTTATCCTCTTCCAGAAAGCACTGAGTTCTTCCCCTGAAACATATTTCTTTACTAATATGATCTCCTGCTCGTATTCATAAAGATCCTTTACAATAGGTAATCCTTCGATCGAAAATGAAAAGGAGGCTTCGTTTAAAAGTTGTGCAACTGCTGTGGTGTCTCTGGAATCAAACTTAAGAGATTTGATGATCACTTTTTCACCGGAGCTGAGATCTTCTCCAATATAAAGTGCTCCAAATTTTCGTCCTCTACTGAACGTATCGGTTATCCTATATTTTTCACCTATAGACATATGACTAAAGGTAGTTGAATTTGGTTAAATTTGAGTATGCTGATCATACTAGGAGAAAGTGGTGGTACCAAAACAGATTGGGTTGTTTTAAAGAACAAGCAGGTGATCGAGCGATTTACATCAGAGAGTTATCATCCGGTAAATTGGAGTCAGGAATTCTTTGATAGAGTCGCCGAGTTTTGGACAAAGAAACCAGACTTGCTAGGTGCTCAGGTTTATCTCTTTTCCGCAGGCTGCTTCAAAGATCAAAAAGCCAAGGAACTTCAAAATGTACTCGAATCAATTGGTATGCACGCTCATGTGAGCTCCGATCTTCAAGCAGCAGGAATTGCATTGTATGGATTGGACGGTTGTGGAAAAGTTGGGATCATGGGAACCGGATCCGTTGTTTTTGATTTTTGCAAAGGAGCAATAAGTAACGTTGTAGGAGGGAAAGGACATGAAATCGGAGACCAGGGTAGCGCATACTACTTTGGTAAACTGCTAATAGGTTCCTATGCCGAACAGCTTCAAAACAATAGCGTAGAGAATAGGTTTGAAAGCTTTTTTTCCAAGATTTCAGTTCCTCAGCTCGATGATAAATATAATGTTGCACAGCTGGCATCACAGTGTCATGAGTTGGGTTTAGATTTTACTGAAATTCATAGTCAAAACATTCGGGCATTTATACTTGAACATGGGCTTACTGCGGGTGAAAGCATCGCTCTTTCCGGTACTTATGCATGGTATATGCAGGATGTAATAAAGGATGTATTTGATAAAAAAGGTATTTTCCTGAAGGAAGTAATCGAGCGACCGATCAATCAACTTGTTGAGCAAATCGATGTTATCATCGATTAAACTGTATGTTATGTTTATTTTTCGTTTGTCGTATGGAATTGTTTATCGACAAAAAAGTTCGATTAGTAGAAAATTCTGAAAACTTCTAATTAAAAATCCCATATTTAAAAGTTGCAAAATGGAACTATGGATAAACTTTACTTTGAATCCAGTGCTTTAACACCACTAGTTGATTTTGATGCGAATAAGGGGGAAATGCTTATCAAAGGCAGGTCCATTCCTGATAATCCGGATGAATTCTGGTATCCGGTTCTGCGTTGGTTTGATGGTTATATCAATGAGCCTGCGCAAAGCACCATTTTTAACATTAATCTTGAGTACTTCAATGTAACATCTTCAAAAAGGATCCTGGCTTTATTGTACAAGTTAAATGAGCTTGTTGATAAAGGTCATGAGGTGATCGTGCATTGGTACTATCGCGAAGGAGATGAAGATATGTACGAAGTGGGACAAGATTATGCGTACATGGTAAAGGTTCCTTTCGAATTTCATTTAATGAAAGAAAGCGATCTCGCAGTAGCTATATAAGGACTTTTTCTAATAGAATAGATAAAAAGGCATTCATGAATTGGATGCCTTTTTTGCATTAAAAGATTATTTTTGTCCTATGCGATTAGTGAAGGACATTCCACACGAAAGATACAAGATCCAGATATTTCAATACAATGGAAAGTTCATTGTGAAAATTGAGCTTGCTCAATTTGAGCAGACGTTCAAAATTGGAGACACTGATGTGTTCGGTATCGAAGAGGTAGAGAAAATGATCACTCCTGAATTGTTAGGGAATTGTTTAAAACGATTCATTACCATGAGGGAAGATTGGGAAAAGGCATTTAATGAAAAGAATTTATAATATGAAAAAGACAAGTTGGTTAGTATTGGTTTCAGGATTCATTGTTTTTGCTTCTTGCGGAGGTAATGATACCAAAAAAGAAAATGAGAATACGCAGACAGTTGAGGTCAAGAGTGTTGGAGGAGATTTAACGATCGGATACTACGACATGGATAAGATCGCTACTGATTTTGATTTCTATGTGAATACACAAAAGGAGCTGGAAAGCAAAAAGAAGTCTATAGATAACAAGTTGGCAGCACAGCAAAAAGCCTATGAATCTGCGGCAATTGCGTTACAAAAAGGTGTGAATGCCAATACACTTTCTCAAAATCAGATCGAAGCATATCAGATCAAGATGCGAAATGCGGAAGAAGAGACGTTCAAAATTCAGCAAACAGAGGGAATGGCATTCGAGAATGAGAGCATGAAAGCTAATGAAGTTTTGGTCAACAAGATCGATAATTATGCTAAGGAATTTGCTGAGAAGAATGGAATAAAACTATTCCTTTCAAAAGCTGTCGGAGGTCAGGTGTCGTATGTTGATACAACGTTCAACATGACCGATGCTTTCATTTCATTTATGAATAGTAAGGAAGAGGAGATTACTAAGGATACACAATCAAAATGATCCCTGACGAGTCCAGAGTTCACGAAAACGTTGCTGAATATATATTGCTCATCTACCAGTTGGAAGATGTAGTGAGGGCCTATGACCTTGATCTAGAACGATTGAAAGCAGCATATATTGATCCTCAGGTTGCTGATGAACAGGAGAGAGCGCGTATCACCAAATGGTATTCAGGATTAATTGACAAATTGAAACGTTCGGGTCTTCAGCGCTCAGGGCATATACCTGATTTGAATGAGATCATGGTCGAATTAAGTTATCTGCACAATACTATGATCAATCTGACGGGAGATACGCAGTATAAAGACACTTTTGAAAAGGCAGTCCCTTACATTGAAGAGTTCAGAGAACGTTCAGATCTTAAGAATAAAAATCAGATCGAGCTTGCATTTCATGCTATGTACATGAAACTTTTACTTCGTCTTCAGAAAAAGGACATCTCAACAGAAACTGAGGAGGCATTTGAAGCAATGAGAAAGCTTCTGGCACATTTATCTTCAGCCTACAAGAAAATGAAATCAGGCGACCTGAATTTCTTAAGTAATTAAAAGATTTTTCCGGGATTCATGATATTGTTAGGGTCGAATACTTTTTTGATCCCACGCATGAGGTCGAGCGTTATTTCTGGGAAAGCTATGGGCATATATTGCTTTTGAACCAGACCAATACCATGCTCACCTGACAAAGTGCCACCAAGCTTCACAACCTCTTTAAAGAGCTCGCTAATGGCTTTAGGAAGCTCATTTTCCCATTGCTCATCATTCATGTTTCCCTTAATGATATTTACATGGAGATTACCATCTCCTGCATGACCGTAACAAACGGACTTAAAACCATATTGATCACCAATACTTTTAACTGCCTTAAGCAATTGTGGAAGTTGGTATCTCGGGACTACGGTATCTTCCTCTTTGTAGATCGAATTTGATTTAACCGCTTCACCGACAGATCTGCGAAGTTTCCAGAGTGCGTCTTTCTGTGCTTTACTCTCGGCAAAAAGAGGTTCGTCGATATCAAAGCTTTCAAGTACCGTCATGATCTTTTCCATTTCGGACATCAGTTGTTCGGGATCAAAACCATCAACCTCTATCAACAAATGAGCTTCATGATCATCATGAACATCCAGGTCAACACTTCCGAGAAATTCCGTTGTCCAGATCAAGGCATCACGCTCCATAAATTCAAGACCACTTGGTGTTATTCCTGCCTTGAAAATTTCCGCCACTGCCTCGGCTGCCTGTTCCATTTTGCGAAAAGGCACAAGTAAAAGAAGGTCATTCGATGGATGTGGTATGAGCTTCAATACGATCTTTGTTACTACCCCAAGTGTACCTTCTGAACCGACGATCAACTGTGTTAAGTTATAGCCGGTTGCATTTTTTAGAACATTGGCGCCGGTCCAGATGACTTCACCGTTTGGCAGTACAACCTCCAGGTTTAAGACATAATCACTGGTTACACCATATTTGACGGCCTTTGGACCACCTGAATTCTCTGAAATATTTCCACCAATGAAACAGCTTCCTTTACTAGCTGGGTCCGGTGGATAAAAAAGACCGTATTCGGCAACTTTTTCCTGAAGAACCTGAGTGATCACGCCAGGTTCAGTGATCACTTGGTGATTGTTGGTGTCGACTGATAAAATGCGATTTAATAGCTCTGTCGACAGTAGCACTCCATTTGTTACTGGAATAGCTCCTCCGCTCAATCCTGTTCTGGCTCCGGCGGGAGTAACCGGTATTTTACGTTCATTGCAGTAGCGTAGAATAGCCGAAATTTCCTGAGAAGAAGACGGTTTAATAACGATACCCGGTATTGATTGTAGATCTTCCGTTTCATCATGACTATACCTTTCCAGATCAGTCAGCTCTGTCAGACATGTCGAGATCGATTGAAAAAATAAGATGTCTTCCTTGTTGATCATTCTATATCCAATACGAAAGTGTCATTCATTTTTGGTGTTTCACAGTTCCAGCCAAGCTCATGCTCGATCTTCACTCTTAAAGCATCGGTTTGATGAGGCTCACCATGATTTAGAAAGATTGTACGTGGTTCTTTCTTGAAATATTTTAACCAAGTAAGAAGATCTTTCTGGTCTCCATGGGCAGATAGGGATGATATAGATCTGATCTTACAATTTACCTTATGATACTGACCATAGAACTTTATCTCTCTGCTGCCATTTTGTATCGCTCTACCACGTGTTCCTTCTCCCTGAAATCCGACGAACAACAAGGTGTTCTGTTTGTCTTGCATGTGATTATTCAGATAATGTATGATCCTTCCTCCTTCAATCATTCCTGAACCTGCAAGTACGATCTTGGGAGAGCGATCGAGACAAATGCGTTTCGATACTTCAGCATCAGTAATAAAATGAACCTGATCGTACATGTGTCTTAAGATGTCCGCAGGAATGTTCTGCTGCTCAGAGTATCTGAAATACACTTTAGATGAATTAACTCCCATTGGAGAATCTAAGTAAATTGGAAACGCAGGTAGTCTGTTTTCTTCTTTAAGCAAGTACAAAAGATATATTAATTCCTGTGTACGTTCTACCGCAAATGAAGGGATCATTAATATTCCTTTATCCGCCCATACTTCTTCGATCACTGCGAGCAATTCCTCTTTCACATCGCTGTTGTCGTGCAGTCGATCTCCATAAGTTGATTCAAGTACAACGTAATCAGCTTCTTTGATGTGCTTTGGAGGATACATCAATAAAGGTTGCATTTTACCTATATCACCTGAGAAGAGGAAGATTGTTTGCTGTATTTTTAGTTCTACGAAGCCTGAACCGAGTATGTGTCCGTTATTCAGAAATTGGAATTTTATACCGGGATGGATGATCACCCATTCGCTGAATTCGTGTGTAACAAAGAGTTTTAAAGAGCTTAGAACATCTTTTGTCGTGTATAAAGGCTCTGGTTTGGGGTGCTTCGAATAACTGTGGCGAGCGGCTCTTTCTGCGTCTTCTTCCTGTATCTTAGCACTGTCTCTTAAAATGATCTCTGCCAGCTCCGCCGTTGCGGATGTACAGTGTATCTCACCGGAGAACCCGTTTTTAACCAATAACGGAATATATCCACAATGATCCAGGTGAGCATGTGTAAGTATAAGTACATCTATCGTATCCGGAGAGACCGGAAACGGAGAGCGGTTCAGGTTTCGAAGCTCTTTTAATCCTTGAAACAGGCCACAGTCGATTAATACTCTTTTTTGATCGAATTCGATCAATGTCTTTGATCCGGTAACGGTTCCTGCACCACCCAGAAAATGCAGTTTTAATTGTTTATTCTCCACACTCGAAGTTAATCAAAAAATAAAGCCCTGCTTTCACAGGGCTTTTTAAAATCTGAATTAAAAAGATCTTAGTTTCCTTTGATCTCAAATTCTGTTCTTCTGTTTTGTTGACGACCATCAGAGGTGTCATTACTCGCAATAGGTCTTCTTGCGCCATAACCCATCGCGGTCATTCTATTTGCAGCAATTCCTTTACTCTTTAAATAGTCAACCACAGCCTGAGCTCTTGCCTGAGATAAAGTCTCGTTCAATGTTGCTGAACCAGTGTTGTCTGTATGACCTGAAATCTCGATCTTAAGCGTCGATACATCTTTCATCAGCTGTACGAGACGATCTAACTCAGCATTGGATTCAGGGCGTAAGGTTGATTTACCTGTATCAAAGAATATGTTGCGTAAAGCGATCTTACTTCCTACTGCGATGTTCTTCAATTCTATGGTCTTATCCACCATATTATCGGCACTTCCAACCGGAATGTCAAAATTCTCAGAATGGAACAGGTATCCTTCGGCCTTAACAGCAATACCATAGTTCTTACCTGAAGCAAGCGTAATTATAAATTTACCGGTTGCACTGTTTGTAGTAAATGTTTCAATGACTTTACCTGTTGCGTTGTCAGTTATCTCAATCTGAGCTTCAACCGGCTTTTTAGTCATTTGATCTATCGTTTTACCTTTAAATACCGTGAAAGATTTTTTCTTAACCTCAACAGTACCTTCA
The DNA here is from genome assembly GCA_006226555.1 of Bacteroidota bacterium. Lineage (GTDB taxonomy): Bacteria > Bacteroidota > Bacteroidia > Flavobacteriales_D > Crocinitomicaceae > UBA4466. The sequence continues at coordinate 917 of SBGS01000266.1, read as the reverse complement.
ATAACATTGTCTTTTACAGGATTGACAATAGATGCTAACAAATAATCTTCGGTAGAGAAAACAGGTGTTTTTTCCGGTCCCCAGAACGTTACTTTATAAATATCGAATCCTCCTGCGCCTCCCGCTCTGTTAGAAGCGATGTAAGCATATTTTCCATTTGCTGTAGCGGCAAAGAAGAAATCGTCGTACGGCGTATTAATAGGGTAACCCATATTCTCCGGTTTAGACCAGCTTCCCTGACTTTTATGAGAAACGAAAATGTCATATCCACCAAGTGATCCGGTTCCCTCAGAGGCAATGTACATTGTTTCGCCATCAATTGTAATGTACATAGGTCCTTCATTGAATCCACTATTTACATTCGAAACCATTTGAGCTGCCATGAAGTTCTTTTGGATCTTACTTTGCATACTACTGTACATTACTTCAAAACCGGTAGTTCTGCTTTCATTGTCGCGGTTGAAATAGACACTCCATCCATCATCGCTGTATGCAGCATAAACCTCGTTTGCTTTTGAGGACGAAATGTGGAAAGACATTTTAACCGGGTCTGTCCAGTTCAGTCCTTTCAACGTTGACTCGAAAATATCGGTTTGTCCATCTTCTTCTCTATGCATGAGCATTCTTGTTCCGTCATAGCTAAGATTGTTTGAAACATCATCCTGAGGAGTATTAACACCGCCCTTTAATGCTTGTGGTTTACTCCATTTTCCACCCGATAAAGAGGAAGAGTAAATGTCTTTGTCAAAGCCCCCCACCTCATTCGGTGTATGATCGTTTGGTCTGTCAGACGTAAATATGATCTCGGCACCATCAGTTGTGATTGAAGGAGCATAGTCATTGAACTCAGTATTCAATTCGCTTACGTTGTCTACCCATGCACGAATAGGGTTTTGAACAGCTCCTCGGGCAGCCAT
>SBGS01000158.1 GCA_006226555.1 Bacteroidota bacterium | reverse complement strand
CCTCCGATCATTCCTTCCAGCTCCGGGAAAATACGAGCCAACGCTTTCGCGGCACCTGTCGACGTTGGAACAATGCTCTCCGCAGCTGCCCTCGCTCTTCTCAGATCGGAATGAGGAGCATCTTGCAGCCGTTGATCGGAAGTATAGCTGTGAACGGTTGTAATGAATGCACTATTTACAGTACACAGTTCCCGCAACACTTTTAGCATGGGAGCGGCTGAATTTGTTGTACAGGAAGCATTCGAAATCACGGTCTCTTGATCGTTCAAAATCTCGTCATTTACACCTAAAACGATCGTACAGATATCCTGATCCTTCGCAGGAGCCGAGATAATGACCTTAGATGCGCCACCAATAAAATGCTTTGAAGCAAGCTCTCTTGACCTGAATATACCCGTTGATTCCAAAACAAAATCTACGCCGTGAGCGCCCCACGGAATACTTTCAGGAGACCTTTCTGATATAAAAGTTATGATCTTTCCATTCTCAAATTGAAGTTGATTACCGACAATTTCAAATTTGAACGGAAGTCTTCCATGTACACTATCATATTTAAAAAGATGCGCAAGTGTCTGAATATCTGACAGATCATTTATTACTGCAACATCCACTTCGGGATCCTGTAGTGAAAGTCGTGTAAAATACCTTCCAATTCGCCCAAATCCATTAACACCTATACGCTTCATAGAGTTCCTTTAATTCTTGATGAAAGTACAAAAAAAGAGGCAATTCTAATTGAATTGCCTCTTCTTGTCTTTTCAGTAGTATTAGTGGATCACTTGTATAAATCCATGCTTATTAATCTCTTCACCGCCTTCTGTAATTGCGGTAATGATATAATAATAAGTGCCTTCAGAGACTTTTTGTCCATTTGATGTTCCATCCCAATAACCTGCCGGATCATCAAATTCGAAGATCACGTTACCCCATCTGTTCAAAATGGTACAATTAAATGTTTCTATACCTTCTTGTTCTACGTACCAAGTGTTATTACCTGCTGTAGAAGATAGCGATATTACGTTTGGAGGGATAATGTCACAAAGCTTGTAATCAACGTAGATAGTGTCTGTTCCTGTGTGACATTCATTATTGACCACAACAATGTATATTCCTTCTTCCGTAACCGTGATAGATGGCGTGTTCGCACCGGTATTCCACTGATATCCGGTAACCGTCGGGTCAACTGTCAGGGACAGATTATACTCTACACCATTACACAGGGTAGTATCTGGTGCATAGGCAAACACATACGGCGGGAAGTAGACCTCCAGGGAATCGGATGTATTACATGCCTCGTCGGTGTAGACTATCGTGTAGGTACCGGGGACGGTGGTATACACGAGTGGATTTTCCGCAAATTCATTCGGTTGGAAATGAACGCTGGTATCAGCTACTGTCCAAACACCTCCATTATAGGAAGTCGTTCCTTGCAGCTGAACTCCCAAATTACAGCCAATAGTATCGGATTGTACATCTGGTAATGGAAGTACTTCAAAATTAACTACAGTATCGTAAACACATCCGAAATCATCCGTGATCTGGTACGTGTAATTATAGGTACCGGGAATATTCGGTTGTACAACTAACAAGGTATCATCCTGACCACCAATAATAGTTGGATCCGGAAGCCACTGTTCAGTTGCAATGGTATTCTGATAACCATTCAAACCAGGGAAGAATGCAGGATCGAAGAACAATCCCCACTCAAAAATATATCCATCATCGATAGTAAGGTTATCCTGTACGATGATCGTCCATGTTCCATTTACAGGACACCCCGCAAAGGCAGAGAAATCCTGCTCAGGTAAATAAACACCATTTGGGTTCATTGAATTTCCTCCGGATAATGGTGCCGGTACTGTATTACCCGCTGCAAATTCCTGTGCCATATTACCCCAATCATTAAATACGGAAGAGAAACAATATTCCCAGCCAATTCCAGGTACTCCGTTTCCGCTATTATCATCAGCATCCCCTAGGAATGTACCTCCTCCACTGAATCCTCCGGGAATAAATCCAGGGCTGTATGAATTAACTAAGGTTACTTGTGTTCCGTTCGGACATTGCAATGCGATCTCAAGATCACCGAGATAAGAGTGCTCAATCGTAATACACACCATATTTAGATCTTGAGAGCCAGTAATTGTCGATCCAGTAGGAAATCCACCTATATCAATTGGTGCCTGATATTGGGCCCCTGAACCATCTGGCAAGTAGGTCAAACCTGCAAACGAACCACCGAGCTCAAACGTTCCCGGAGGTATATCAACCCCTACTGTATCTGTAATTGTCGTACCACCGATAAGAACAGTGTTCTGACCTAAACAAACTGTATCCTCCAATGGTCCTGTACCTGTAAAATATGGTTGTTGAGATACTCGAACCTTGCAGAGCATTCGTTCCGATTGAGGGAAAATATCAGTGATTTTCAGATCAACCAAGTATCCGCTTCTTGCAGGAGGTGTAAACCAAACAGAGTCATTATTGGGATAGGTTCCACCGTCAGAGATGTACCAATCGTATGTTACGTTATCTACGTTTTGAGAATAACCGGAACCCGTAGTTTCAAATGAATATGGAAATATTGGTTTAGCCACAAATAAAATACTGTCTCCAAAACAAACATCAACAAATCCGGTATCCAATGGATTTAAGGCGTTAGGACCTACACCGTTGATAAAAGCCTCAATGTGCGGCTCGAAAGGTTGGTTGATATTTCCACAAGAAACATTCGCTTCCCAACCGGTACCTTCTGTTGCCCCATCTGAAATGAAAACAACAGTTAAGCATCCTGAAGGATTGTTCCACGTAGCTGTATATGCAAATCCATTAGGATCAGTCGCACTGTTATGTGCTCCAAGGAAAGGAGCATTAACATCCGGTCCATCATAAACATAGATCGAATCAGACCCGTCGACATTAAAACTAAACCCTGCGTTTATACCATATGTCAATGTTACCTTAGTACCCTGAGCAAGGTCCGGACAGAATGTAATGGTATCATTAAAGTTGGCACTGTAATTTGCAGCACCCCCGTCATCAAAGAAATTAGGAGTTGATCCATCAGAAAAAGTTGCACATGGAATTGGGTTCGACTGAGGATAACCAGCCCCACCCATTACAATCGCCTGAGCTACCGTATAGTATCCAATAGTTAGAGTAGAAATTAGAAGAAGTAAATTTTTCATGATAGTAGCTTATTTAACTGTTTCAACTGAATTCATCTCTTGGTTCAAAACAAAGAAAGACTTCACCATTAACACTTTATTCGTTCCAGTAATTCTGTAATACTGGTTAGATTCAGAAATTTTCAAACCCGTAGCACTGAGGTCTGGTCTGATCGTCATGTCATATGCGATCTCTCCATTCAATTTTGCTTCCTTCCCTTTTGGAAGATCAACGATGGTAAGTGCATGATCAAGTGCGTAATTTAGCACTGTCAATTTCTCAGGATTCTCGGAGGAAAGCGCATTCAACTCCTCTGTTGAGTAGAGCTTCGTTAATCTCGAATCATAGCTTTGAGCCTCGGAAGAAAGGGCAAATGCCCCAACGAAAAAAGAGATAAGAAGTAGTTTCATAGTTAGCGTTTTATTAATAGACTAACTTGTAACCAAATTAGTTGCATCTGGTTAAAAGTTACCAACAATTCGGTCCTAAAGTTAATAAATAAGCGTAGTTTTGCAAGAACGGTTAACTAGTAATTATTAAGCTGATGAACGTACAAGAATTAAGTCGAATTGCATCACAAATAAGGAGAGATGTTGTAAGAATGGTCGCTGGAGCAAATTCGGGCCATCCAGGAGGTTCTTTGGGGTGTGCAGACTTCCTAACAGTACTTTATTTTCATGAAATGAATCATAATCCGACCGATTTTAAAATGGATGGTATTGATGAGGATATATTCTTCTTGTCCAATGGACATATCTCCCCGGTTTGGTACAGCGTACTATCAAGAAGCGGATACTTCCCGATCGAAGAACTTGGTTCATTCAGAAAACTATCATCACGTTTGCAGGGCCACCCTTCTACGGATAAAGGTCTCCCAGGTGTAAGAATGGCATCAGGCTCACTTGGTCAAGGACTTTCTTGTGCAATTGGTGCAGCAGAAGTAAAAAAACTAAATAACGATCCAAACTTGGTTTTCACACTTCATGGAGACGGTGAGCTTCAGGAAGGTCAGATATGGGAAGCTGCCATGTACGCTGCTGCCAAAAAAGTAGATAACCTCATAGCTACCGTTGATTATAACGGTCGTCAGATAGATGGAGATGTTGATGATGTTCTTTCACTTGGTAATCTGAATCAAAAATGGCAAGCTTTTGGTTGGGAAGTTCTTGAGATGGATGGACATAACATTGAAGATATCATCAAAACATTCGATAAGGCACGTAGTTTGACTGGTAATGGTAAGCCAATTGTCATTATCATGAAAACTGAAATGGGTCAGGGTGTAGATTACATGATGGGATCCCACAAGTGGCATGGGGTTGCTCCAAACGGAGAACAACTGGAAGCAGCACTCAACCAGCTCGAAGAAACTTTAGGGGATTATTAAATTGAAGCATTTTCTGAGTATAGCAGTTTTATTCTTTAGCTTTCTATTGAAGGCTCAAGAACCTGAACTGACCCGTATTCTCTTTATTCTGGATGCTTCCAATAGTATGAATTCAGACTGGGGAGATGGTCAAACCCGATTTGAAGCTGCTAAAGAAATACTCGCTAAGAATGTCAGTCAATTACGAAACGTTGAGAATCTGGAGATCGCACTTCGCGTATACGGACATCAATCACCAATTACAGCAACTTATCAAGATTGTAACGATACAAAACTCGAAGTTCCGTTCGGTAAAGCTAACCATGATCAGATTCTCACCAGAATGCGAACGATCAAAGCAAAAGGAACTACTCCAATTGCAATGACATTACAAGCCTCAGCCGAAGATTTTCCGGATAAAAACGCCAAAAATGTCATCATTCTTATCACAGATGGCTTGGAAGCTTGTCCCATGGATCCATGCGCTGTTGCAATGGAGCTTAAAAAGAAGGATATTAACGTCACTCCTTTTGTTATCGGACTTGGAATGGATCTTTCTTATCTCGAGAAATTTCGATGTATCGGAAGCTATTCTGATGCAGAAACAAAACAATCCTTCGAAAAAGTACTCAACAACATACTGGCAAAGGTCCTTCTAAATACAACCGTTCAAATAAATTTGAACGATTCATACGGAGCTCCAACGGAAACCGATGTAACGATGTTCCTTTATGAGGCAGGAACAACAAACCTTCGCTATACTTTTACACATACAATCGATCGTTTTGGAAATCCAGACACCTTGATTTTAGATCCTGAATTAAAATATGATCTA
>SBGS01000135.1 GCA_006226555.1 Bacteroidota bacterium | reverse complement strand
CTCCGACCAGATCGTAATCGGACTTCCACCTCCTCCACCTCCGCCGCAGTTGCAATCCAACGCTTCTATAAAGGCTGTTTTCGTTTCGGTATCCGAGCCTTCAGAATTACTTACAGTCAATTCAACTTCGTATGATCCCGGAGTATCAAACGTTACTGCTATATTCTGGTCAGAAGCACTGGTACCGTTTACGAAAGTCACTGTTCCAGGAGTGAAATTCCATGACCATGTTGCAATTGCTACTGGACCGGGATTACTCAAGTCCGTAAAATAAACGGTGTCTAAAGCACTCGCCGGATCAGCACATGCTGCTAGTTGATTAGCCGTAAAATTTGCACTTGGCGGACAGTTTGAGATGGTAATAAGATTGGATTGTGTCGTTAGATTTGTACCAGCACAATTCCCAGCTGTCAATGAAACCGAATAAGTACCATTTGACGTGAATTGAACTTCCGGATGTTGACTATTCGCATTTGTACCATTAACGAAAACGAATGTCGCAGGGGAAATACTCCAAGTCCAGCTCGAGACCTCACAACCAGAGGCAACAAAGGACATACAGTTTTGATACAAGCTTGACGTGGTCGGTGTTTCATCAGAAAAAACAAAAGTTTCGTTTTTACATCCAGATGTGTGATCTACCGTAAACATAGGTACTGGTGCATCGCAAGCAGAAATGATAATATTATCGATATTAAAACTTGCTCCCAATGCATAATCACCTGTGTTTTGAATGTCACCATCATCGTACCATCGCACTGCTACCCTAAGGTCATTTTGATTATCTGCGTCTGCTGGAAAAGCGAATGACCTGCGAAACCAATTGTTACATGTTCCGGCTAAAAAAGGTGAACAGCTACTAAGATTATCCTCCAAAATCTTCCAGGTGACGCCGGCATCGGTACTGTATAAAAGAGTACCATGAGATTTAATTCCATCACTGTCACCACCAAGGAAAAAATCTGCCGTGAAAAACAAATTACACTTTCCGGATGCATCAATATTTTGATTCAAATAAGCAATCTGCTCCGTTTGCGTCTGAATATCCCCATTATCAGGATCTGAAATACAGTTCCAATCATCGGATTGAGGTGTTCCGCCATAAAGTAAAGTACCACAAGTTGGATAGGCAGTTATATGTAAACTCTGATTTGGTCCGGGTTGTGCGCCATTCACAAATGGATTGGGCAAATTACTTGGTGCAGAACAAGCATAGTGTCTTCCACGAACAAATTGACCTTGAGCAGACATTGTTGCCCCAACACTAACGTTGCCATTCAGTTCAGGCGTATTCCGATCGTTTATTACAAAATTGTCATGAGCTACCGCAGCATTTGTTCCATATGTTAAACCTACAATTCCACCGGGAGTAGGATTTGTTTTTGAACCTGGGGCATTCTCTAATACCCATCTTCCCCCTCCACCATCATCAAAATCCTCCACCCAAATAGCAGTTTGAGACTTTACAGTTCCAAATGAGATGAATATTACCACGATCGGTAATATGTGTTTTAGCAGAGCTTTCATAAAGCATTGGTATAGTGCGCAATACAATTTAAACAATATCTGGATACAATCGTAATTATTCATGAATTATCTGCACTTCTTATTCATCCCTTTCGAATTGGAAGACTTCATTAACATTTTTTTGTTTAATCTTTTTTTCTTTTCGTTAAACATTGTAACTTTAAAAGAAAAAAATGAAAACCTATCTTGTCATTGGTGGATCAAGTGGAATCGGTGCATCTACTATCGAACGTTTAATCAGAAATGGGGATCGCGTTATCGCCACCTATCATAAAAATGAGATCACCAGTCAACATCCAAATCTGAGTACTCTTTCGTATGACGTTATGGGATATGATCCTTTGAATCTTGAAGGTATTGATAAGCTCGATGGAATGGTCTACTGTCCGGGAAGTATATCCCTTAAACCCTACAACAGATTTACCGAAGAAGAGTTAATACAAGACATTCGTCTTAATGTATTAGGAGCTCACAAGGTAATTAAAGAGGTTTCTTCATTTTTTAAAAAAAGTCCGGAAGCATCGATCGTGTTGTTTTCAAGCGTAGCCGCTGGACTTGGTTTTCCTTATCATTTACAGGTGGGTATTTCAAAAGGTGCGGTTGAGGGAATGACAAAATCTCTTGCTGCCGAGCTATCTCCAAATATTCGTGTAAACGCGATTGCTCCTTCGCTAACAAATACTCCTTTGGCAGAAAACTTAGTAAACACAGATGAAAAGAGAGAAGCCAATGGTAAGCGACACCCCATGGGAAGGATTGGAGAGTCCCAGGATATTTCCGCCATGGTAAGCTTCCTCCTGTCGGATCAATCAAGCTGGATCACGGGACAAATATTTAACGTAGACGGCGGAATTTCATCACTAAAAAAATAAGACATGAAACTATTCAGACGAAAATCAGATCTCGAAAAGCTTGAAACAAAATACATGCAGCTACTTTCCAAGGCAAAGGAATTATCTACTGTTAATCGAAAGGAAAGCGATAGGCTGATCGCTGAAGCTGAAAAGATCTCTGCGGAAATTGCTGCTTTACTTAAAAGATAAAAATGAACGCCCAAGAAACAGATCGAATAATTGAAATGGCCTGGGAAGATCGAACACCTTTCGAAGCAATCTCTTACCAGTTTGGTCTCACTGAATCCGATGTGATCCATTTGATGCGCTCCGAACTAAAGACTTCATCTTTTAAGCGGTGGAGAAGACGCGTGACCCAAGGACGAGGTAAAAAGCATTTGGCTATTCGATCTTCCGAAATAAACAGATTTAAATGTTCACGACAAAAATCAATAAGCAACAATAAAATTTCCAAACGTTGATTGACTATCATGAAATAGTGACCTGTATGCGCTCTTACTCCCCTGCGGGATATGGGGAGACCAGGAATTTTATTGATGGAAACGTATCAAAACTATCACCATACATTGCGCGCGGAGTTATATCCACACGTCAATTTGCAGAAGAGCTGATTTCAAAGGGTTATTTGATAGAGAAATTCGAAAAGTTCTATCAAGAGCTGGCCTGGAGAGATTACTGGCAACAGATATGGAAAAATCGCGGATCAGCAATCGATAAAAACATAGTGGGATCGGGATATCATATTCAAACCGGACTCATTAAGTCGATCGTTGAGGGCAAAACGGGAATTCGAGGAATTGACGATGGAGTGAACACACTCTATTCATGTGGGTATATACACAATCACGTGCGTATGTACATCGCCTCGATCCATTGTCAAATTGCTCTTTCGGATTGGTATTCCGGTGCGAAATGGATGTACTATTACCTACTCGATGCAGACTGGGCATCCAATGCCTTAAGCTGGCAATGGGTAGCCGGGACATTCAACGATCGGAGATACTACGTAAATCAAGAAAACATCAATCGTCATTGCTACACGAATGACAAACACACATTTCTTGATCACTCATATGAGGAACTTCAGTCTAAAAGGGATATCCCTCAATTACTGAAGGGAAAAACATATCGAGATCTGGAGACATTCCTGCCAAAAACGGAATTACCCGCTTTGAACCTCAATATCAAGACCGCACTTTATAACATGTATAACCTCGACCCAAACTGGAGAAAAGAAGAATTGTTAAACAGAGTTCTGATACTTGAAACCTCGATCTTCGATAAGTACCCGGTGTCGGACAGAACGATCAACTTTGTTAAAGCATTATCGCAGAACATTGATGGTATCCAGATTTATACAGGAGAATTCGACTCCTTGAAACAACATTTTCCGGATATGGAATTTGTATACAAGGAACACCCTCTGAATATGAACTATTCCGGGATAGAAGATGAAAGGGAATGGCTAGCTCCTGATATCGAAGCCTCTGGATCTTTCTTCAATTATTGGAAAAAAGTCAAGAAGAGACTAATAGAGAAATATGAAAAAACAGATCAATTTAGTTTGGCTTAATCGTGATCTGAAAATTCTTGAAAAACATGTCAAACAAAAATCATAATACGATGCACTTTAATAAAGAATCTCTGAAACAAATGAATCGGGTTCGTAGATTGAATTTGATAAATGCAATCACCGGAATAAAACCCGCCAATCTAATTGGAACAAGGTCTTCCCAATATGGTTCAAATCTGAGTATTGTGAGTTCTGTAGTGCACCTCGGAAGTGATCCGGCCCTTTTAGGGTTTATTCTTAGACCAAATGCTGATGTCATACGTGATACATATGTGAACATACGTGAAACAGGCTATTTTACTATCAATCATATTCATCAGTCTTTCATAGAAAGAGCGCATTATACATCAGCTAAGTTTGATCGAGGTGTCTCAGAATTTGAAAGAGTAGGTTTAACCGAAGAATTTACACATGAATTCCCTGCTCCATTTGTGGCTGAAAGCAAGGTAAAAATCGGGTTGAAATATATTGATGAACACTACATTCCTCAAAACGGAACCAGGTTGATCATAGGTGAAATCATTGAATTATTTCTCCCTGAAGATGCATTGGATGATAAAGGTTACTTGAGACTGGATCATTTATTTGATGTTGGCATCGGTGGCTTGAACAGCTATTACAGCTTGAAACGTATGCAATCTTATCCTTATGCGCGTGTCAATGAACTACCTGATTTTAATATCAAACAATATGACGAAGGAAAACCTGCCCATTAAAACATGTCAGAATTGTGGGAGACCGATGGAATGGCGCAAGAAATGGAAGAAGAATTGGGAAAATGTCAAATACTGCGGCGAAAGATGCAGGAGAAATCGTAGGAGCACTGGTCAAATTAATTGAATCTTATTGTGCATCCCACGCCATAAGGCTGACCATAAAACTGCACTCCTTGAATTATTCCTGATCGCTTCACATGCCTTCTATGCAATGCATACGCAGATAGGTCGAATGCAAATAGAAATCCACCCTGGAGAACAAGGCTTTTTCCTACTCCACTTAACTTGTAGTTTTCCGAACCAGACAATAGAAGACCGGCACATATATAACCTACATCAAGACCGCTGTTGATCAAAAATATGCGTTCTGTTTTACGCTGCTGATCCAATACCAAATTTCGATCAACGATCGCATCCACTTTTTTTGCTTGAATATATCCGGGAATAGCCAAACCCAGATTTACGGTATTCCATAAAGTATTGGACATATGAAAGTACCTCGACTCACTTTCTTCACTTGAGATCCATCCATAAGTCCCAACTGCGATATTTGCCGTTGCCCATGTCCCAAGAGTTAACATTAACTTTTTGTCCAGATCTTTACGCTCATTATTGAAAGTCTCAATATCCTGAGCGAAAGAAATATTACAGAAGAAAAGAAATATAAGGCATCTCATTTCGCTAAGTTATAACCACAGAGGCGAAATAAAAAGCATAATTCATTAAACCAA
>SBGS01000295.1 GCA_006226555.1 Bacteroidota bacterium | reverse complement strand
TGACTAACGGGATGATCAACGTGTGTAAATGCGTTAAATTGAGAATGGCAGCTCGCACAGGAAATTGTACCGTCCCTTGAGATTCCCGGATCGTGAAACAACTTCTTTCCCAATTCAAATCCTTCCTTTGATATCGGATGTTTGCTAAAATCATAAACAGGTTCAGGCCATCCTTTAGGTATGTTTTGTATCAATATCTCATTGTTCTTACCTCTAAATGCAAGTAAAGCAAGAACCAATACCCATAACAATGAAGCGATTCTAATCAAGGTAGATATGATTTACAAAAGACTCAAAAATGCTTTTAGCCACTTCTCCCGGCCGCATTACACGCAATTCTTTATCTAAGTGCTGTATTACCAATTGCTCAAGATGAATGCTGAGAACAAGCTCCTTCTTCCCCAACAATGGGAACGTTCGTTTGATCTGCGTATCATGTGGCGCCTTATATCCGCCCAAATGCCATTCTATATGTTCATTCTTATATTTACCCTCTAACTTGAGGTTGATGAAACCCGTATTCCAGGTCCAATACATACCATGTATTGGGTCCAATGCCCCCTCAAAAGCTCCAGAAATATTTGAAAGGCTATCCGTACCAAATAGAAGCTCGATGTTTTCCTTTCCCCTAGGAACGAGAAAATTAATTATACTATCTCCCGCAAGAGGATCGATCAGAAAATAGTTGATATCAAAAGATTCATCATTGATAACACCAACGTAAAACCGTAGACTTTCAAGTTTAAGTTCTTCTGAAGGATTCAAATGGAAAACAATGGATACCTCATCCTTTTTTTGAGCACCTGTAAAGAAAACATTGAGCAATAGAGATATGGCAATTATATACCTCATGGACGGCCTGGAGGAGGAGGTGGGCCAGGATTTCTCATTTTGATAAATGCCCCTGTCAAAAATTCGTTCAATTTCCTCTTCTGCTCGGCATCACAATAAGTCGAGATATCCGCAAAAAAATCATAGGTCATTTTTTCGATATCCGTTTTATTCAAGTCAATCAACTTCAATAAAGAATCCGCTTTCCTTCTATCATTGAACTCATTGAATAGCTCTTCATGCAATTCAACGTCACGATGTACTAATTCTCTTTTCAGTTCATGATGCTTCTTCTCCAGATCATCCACCTTAGATTGTTTTTCACCTTTTAAACCCAGCATTAAGGATAATCGCTGTTCGTGTGGAGGTGGCATTTTTGGTGGTCTGTTCACCCACATGAATACCATCATTCCAACATTAACAATAACCAGGATCACGATCGAAAATTTGTAAAAACGCTCTGATTTCATCTTACAATTGATTTAAATAAGAGAAGTAAACATCCGTAAGTTCAGTACCACTTCCCGAATTATTTTGATAATACAACATGATTAGAGAGTTCAAAATGACCATTGAAGCAATACCCGCTACCAGCATCCACCGCGTGCGTGATGGTAGTGTCGTAATTTCATTCATTGCGTTTTGAGGAACCTGCATCAACCTATGGACCAGCTGATCTGGAATCTGAAAGTTTGGCAAATTCTCAGCGCTTCTTAATATTTCTTCAACTTCGTTTCTCATCTCATCCATTATGTTGCTCAATTGAATTAAAACTTGCGTTAGTCCTCCAATTTTTTTTCCAGTATTTTTTTTAGGTTCTGTTTCGCCCGGAACAATAATGATTCTACGGATTGTAATGACAATTCCATTACCTCAGCAACTTCACTATAACTGAGACCATCGAGCTTATTTAAAGTGTAAGCTATTCGCTGATTGTCAGCAAGCTCTTCGATAGCCGCGAACAAGAGCTGTACTCTCTCATATTGTATGAGCTCTTCTTCAGGGGTATTTTCATGCGAAACATCAAATCCTGAGTTCGACCTTATCCAATCCAGGGAAGACGTTTGAGAAGCATTGCGTTTATCTCTTAGCTTATAGCGTATAAACTCTTTTGCTTTATTGGTGGTAATGCTATAGATCCAGGTAGATAAAGTCGAATCACCTTTGTAAGAATCAATTGAAAGATAAATAGCGGTAAATACCTCTTGCGTTAGATCTTGCGCATCGGTTTCATGAAAGGTCATGCGCAAACAGGTGTTATAGACTTTTTGACCATAGACAGATACCAAGAGTCTATATGCCCTTTCTTTATCGTCTGAAAGAAGTTTTATCCAGTTTTGTCCATCAACCTCCATGAGCGATCAGGCGTTTTCAATCCTCTCTACTGTCGTGATCTCACTTAAGCTGTGATACAAAAAGCTAATAAGATGCAGCATCTGATCCCTACCCTTTCTTTGACCAAATTTAGCTGCAATGAAAGCACTAGCTATCATTACTATACCAATTGGAATGACATACAACCAATTACTATAACCATCCTGACTGTACTGAACAAATCCGAAAATACCGCCGAATACTGTAACCAAAGCGATCGCAGAATAAATAAAAGCCCACATCGCCCATACTACCTGGCGTGGCCCAACAAGACATGATACTTTGGTAAAATCAGTGAATTCCTCAACCTCAATGCGAACAGTCATTTCAGGAGACCAATAATGCTGTTCCCAGCTTGGTGTTCTTAAAAAGATATACCGATCTGAACGTTCTCCTGCTACCGTCATGTCCTGAATTAGTTTTTTAGCAACATGGTCCGTTGCTGATTCAGGATCTACACCGATCTTCAGTGAAAAGCGAGGACGAATCTCACCTAGTATACTATGATTGAGTCGATTGAACGGCACACAGTAAATATAAGCGAATTTTTATTTATCCCTATTGATCAGATAAATCGCTAATTCCCTGAGTGATTTTTTAAGATGATCTTCTACTTTGACTTCTTCCAAATGAAACATTGCAGTCCCAAGATGATCGTGCAATAGATCTTCACACTTCTCTTTAACACCGAGATGATCGTACATCATTCGTGTCTTTTCGATCTTTTGAGTAGCATCAGATTCTGCAGACAAATTCTTTAAAACACTTAATTGCTCCTTCGAAGAATTAGCCACAGCCGTTAGATGAAGTATCGTTTTCTTGTTGGCAATTACATCTCCTCCAACCTGCTTACCAAACTTTTCAGGATCAGCATAAAGATCGAGAATATCATCTTTTATCTGAAAAGCGATACCGATGTGTTCACCGAATTGATATAAGTGATCAGCATTTTCCTTTGATGCACCATTCATCAATGCTCCTATTTCAAGCGCGCAGCCGAGTAGAACTGAGGTCTTGAGTCTGATCATTTCAATATATTCCGCAGCGCTTACATCGATCCTGGATTCAAAATCCATATCCATCTGCTGACCCTCGCATACTTCCGTAGCCGTTCTATTGAAAATGTCAAGTATATCGGCAATATGTTCATTTGCGTTCTGTACCAGCTTTTTATACGCTTCAATGAGTAACACATCTCCGGATAAAATACCGGTGTTAAGGTTCCATTTTTCATGGACTGTTATCATTCCTCGACGTAAAGGAGCATTATCCATTATATCGTCATGGATAAGTGTAAAATTGTGGAATAACTCAATTGCTACAGCCTGGTTAATGGCCTTATCCGGTTGACCAAATAATTCCGCTGCCATTAAGGTCAATACCGGTCTGATCCTTTTTCCCCCAATTTGAAGGAAATAGCGCAATGGTTCATATAGCCCCTCCGGATTTTCAGGTAGACCAAGGTTTTTTAATTCCTCTTCGATACGATGCGTATGTGAAGCTAGATCCATATTATTCCTTGCTATCGGTATTTTCCTCGTCCTCTTTTACTTCTGATTGAAGATCGAGTGCTTCCCAATCGATATTTGTTTCCTCCGTGTAAGCATCGAAGAATGGTTCCTCGAAAGATTTCGTCGTGATACTACGTTCAAAAGAAAGCAATAAAGTAGGCAGTACTACAAGGTTTGTGATCATCGCTACTAACAATGTCAATGAGATCAGCAATCCGAGAGCTTGAGTCCCTCCAAATTGAGAGAAAGTAAATACGATAAATCCACTGAAGAGGATGATAGAAGTATAGAACATCCCCAAACCTGCCTCACGAATTGCCATTATGATACATTGTTTGATGTCCCAGCGTTTTGCTTTCAGTTCGAGGCGGTACTTTGCCAGATAATGAATCGTGTCATCAACTGATATACCAAAGGCAATAGAGAAAACTAACAAAGTTGATGGTTTTAACGGAATACCGAACCATCCCATAATTCCTGCAGTGAAGATCAAAGGAATAAAATTCGGTACCATTGATATCAGTACCATTCTCGCGCTTCGGAACAAGATCGCCATCAGTATCGATATGGCTACAACGGCAAATGCAAGACTCAAGAAAAGGTTAACAACCATATATTTCGTTCCTTCAGAAGCCACAATAGCAGTACCTGTTATGATAAAATCAAAGTACTCGTGATCTAATGACGCGCGAAGATTGTTTTTGAAGTCCTTATCCGCATAATACTTTGATAAATACCCCATTGGATCAGAATCATATTGGAATCGATCCTCATCATTTTTTATGTAGCATTCACTCAATTGATTACTCACCCCGGAAGACATGTATAATATCGAGTCCACATAGGCTATTTTGCCTGTTTTCGCGTAGGTCTTGTAATACTTTTCCAACTGAGGTTTATCAGGATTAAGTAATGAGTCTATGCGAAGCTTCATACTATCCACCTTATCACTTACCTCGTAGGTACCGATATCTTTGATCTGAGAACGAATGCGGAGTACTCGTGCTGCAGTATCGATCAACTCATTCATAGCTACTCCAACTCCTTTGGTGTTGGTCACCAATGAACTATCAATATAGCGTTTGATCGTAGCGAGTTTTCGTTTGTTGGTCACCAATCTGAATTGCGTCGAATCATTGTTGTAATAAGCCATATTTGCAGCTTTCAAAACATCGATGTAAGACAGGTTTTTCGAAAACAAAGTATCCATCGAATACTTTCTGCCGATCTCTTCCATTGCTTCAAGCGTGGACTTTTTTGCAAGGCGACTTGGTTCTTTATAGTTGACCAATATTTCGAAAGGTATCGATCCTCCGAAATTATCTTGAATAAACTCGAAATCTGTTAGGATCTGATGCCCTTGAGGTAGGTCACTGGTAATGTTACCTGAAACTTTGATCCTGAAGATTCCAAGTACACTTACTGCAACAACCGCAAGCGTTACGAGGTAAACCCACTTACGATGATTTACCGTAATATGGATCAATAAGTCGATAAGGCCTGTAGCCAGTTTTCGCTCAAGATGTTTTAAATGCTTTGGTTTCGGAGAACGCGAAATGGAAACGATGATCGGGATCAATGTGATCGAAAGTACGAACACCATCATGATGTTGATGGCTGCAACAATACCAAACTGAACCAGCTTATCGGAATTTGTAGTCACAAAAGTTAAAAATCCAAGTCCCGTCGTTAGGTTTGTCAGGAA
>SBGS01000286.1 GCA_006226555.1 Bacteroidota bacterium | reverse complement strand
TCTAAGATTTTCAACCTAATGGGAATCGATACCCATGATGTACTGGAAGCTGCAGGAACGAAATGGAACTTTTTACCATTCAAGCCAGGTTTGGTAGGAGGTCACTGTATTGGTGTTGATCCTTACTATTTAGCTCAGAAGGCTGAAGAGTTAGGTTATCACCCTGAGATCATACTCGCAGGACGTCGTATGAACGATGGAATGGGAGATTATGTTGCAAAACAGGTTGTTAAGCTGATGATCAGCAATGGTTTGAATATTAAGGATGCGAATGTTATCGTGTTTGGGATTACGTTCAAGGAAAACTGTCCGGATGTTCGAAATACAAAGGTTGTGGATGTGATCCGTTCATTGAGGGATTATGGCATGCGCGTTACTGTATTTGATCCATGGGCCGATAAAGATGAAGTGAAACACGAATACGGTCTAGAGCTTGTTACTGAATTGCCGGATAGCAAATTTGACGCGATCGTACAAGCGGTTTCTCATAAAGAATTTGCCCAAATTGATCTAGATAAGATTGCTGTTGAGAATGCAGTAGTATTTGACGTCAAAGGAACATTGGATCGTTCAGTTGTTCAGGGAAGGTTATAATCAATCACTATTTTTTCTGTGAGATTTGTATTTTCGTTCATCACAAATAAGATGAACATGAGAATACTATTCTTACTGCTTTCTACCCAGTTTTTTCTGTCTTTCATACAGGCGCAGACATTAGAGATCCCTGTAGATTCCGTTGTTATTACGCATCATACGGGTACTTTTAACGGTCAAAAGATCAATTATACTGCCACAGCAGGTACACAGCCGTTGTGGGATGACACGGGAAAGGTTGTTGCGACGCTTTTTTATACCTATTATGAAAGAAAGGATGTTTTAAATAAGGCAGACAGGCCATTACTTATTTCCTTTAACGGAGGTCCCGGTTCTGCATCTGTCTGGATGCACCTGGCATACACAGGTCCTAAGCTGATCAATATTGATGACGAAGGATATCCTGTACAGCCTTATGGGATCAAGGATAACCCGAATTCGATTCTGGATGTAGCGGACATCGTGTATGTTAACCCTGTGAATACAGGTTATTCGCGCACGGTCCCTGCCGGCGGTAAAGAAGTGAAAAGAGATAATTTCTTTGGAATCAATGCGGATATCAAATATCTCGCTGATTGGTTGAACACGTTTGTTACGCGAAACGATCGCTGGTTATCGCCAAAGTTTTTGATCGGAGAAAGTTATGGAGGAACAAGGGTTTCAGGTTTGGCTCATGAGCTGCAAAACAGTGAATGGATGTACCTGAATGGGGTGATATTGGTTTCTCCTGCTGATTATAAAGCGTTTGAGTCTGACAGACCACTCTCCACGGCTTTGAACTTCCCATATTATACAGCTACAGCCTGGTATTATAAAATGCTGCCTCCTGATCTGCAACAAAAGGAGCTGAAAGAAGTGCTGGAGATATCAGAGAAGTTCACCCTTGATAGATTACTACCGGCTTTAACGAAGGGGGGGTTCATTGCAGAGAGCGAAAAGCAATCGGTAGCGGATGAAATGTCGCGATTATCAGGGATCAGTGCCGATGCGATCCTGAGGCAAAATCTTTTCTTGTCGACGAGCTTTTTCTGGAAAGAGCTGCTGCGTTATACGGACGGTATGACAATCGGACGTTTGGACTCGCGTTATTTGGGAATCGATGCTTCTGAAGAAGGTTCTTCACCTGATTACAATCCGGAATTGAAATCTTGGTTGCATTCGTTTACCCCGGCGATCAATTATTACATGCAGCATGTTTTAAACTATAAAACGGATGTGAAGTACAATATGTTTGGGGATGTTCACCCATGGGACCGCAAGAATAACAACACACGAGATAATTTGCGTCAGGCGATGGCAGAGAATCCCTATTTGAATGTTATGTTTCAGACAGGTTACTATGATGGTGCCACTACTTATTTCATGTCGAAGTATACGATGTGGCAGATCGATCCGAGTGGAAAATTGCAAGATCGCTTCACTTTTAAAGGATACGAAAGCGGACACATGATGTACCTCAGAAAAGAAGATCTGAAGACAGCGACAGAAGACCTTCGTGCATTTATTTTGAAAAGCTGTACGAAAGGTGAGGCTGCTAAGTATGAACGAAAGTAACCAGACTAGAGGTGGTTATAATATGTTCTGATGCCATGCGTTTGAAATAGGAATGAATTATCTAAGGATTCTGATCAGCTTGGTTTTAGTAGTGCTTTCATGTGGGGCACAAGCTCAAAATATTGTTCCCAACGGAGATTTTGAATCTTACGACGTTTGTCCTTCTGCGAATGGTAGTTTCAATGATATAACCGATTGGTATTACCTGGATCCGACTCCAGACTACTATGCTTGTACTTATGGTGTTCCTACAAATTTTATTGGGTATCAATTCCCTCACAGCGGTCAGGGCTATGTAGGTTGTGCTAATGTGGAGTCATTTGGTGTAAAGCTCGTTCAGCCAATGGTCCCGAATGAGATATATCAAGTAGAGGCATATGTTTCTTTGGGAAATGGTTTTATGACGGCAATGAACGAGATCGTAGTTTACTTTTCGCAGGATTCGATTTGTGAGGATACAGATCTTAACTCATTGCCTCAGGTAGCATTAGTTGGAGGGTCCGGACTTTTGTCAGACACGGCAGATTGGATGTTGATAACGGGAACGTATACAGCTATGGGATGCGAACGATACATGGCTGTTAATATTAACGGACTTGGACTTTCCTATTACTATATGGATGATATTTCAATAACTGCAGTTAATTCAAGTGGGTATGCTGCAATGGATTGTAATAGCTTCTTGGCCGTTTCGGCGCCTAATGTTTTTACCCCAAATAACGATGGTGTGAACGATCGTTTTGAATTGAGAGGCATGAGTCCGGTAAGTTTGTCAAATACAGATTATGCTGCATTTGAAAGTGTGATCTTGAATCGATGGGGGAATGTGGTGGCTCGATTCAAAAATCAAAACGTAAGCTGGGACGGCACCTCAAATGGGAAACCTGTTCCGGAAGGTGTCTACTTTTACAAAGTAGAAGCGATGCGCAGTGTTTGCGGAGAGACTCTATATTTTGATGGCTACGTTCACCTTTTCCGTTAGATCAAATTTAAAGGTTATACAATAACGAAAGATTCATTGCGAATCCATCAAAAGAAGACTGAGGATTACCATGCGTTGTTCCGGAGAATTTTTGCGAAAGCACAAAGTACTTTGTCAGCCCAACCTCAATATTGAATGATTTTCTGTTTTTCATAATAAAACCGAAACCATGACCAATGGATAAGCTTGCCATATCGACCGTAACACCATACTCCTGACTGATCGGCCAGTATGTAACCGTGCCTCCTGGGCCAGAATCCACGATCGTATCATTTACATCATATTGAATGTCTTCCGAGTAACGATTGTATTTCAATTCGAACGGCAGATACAGTGCTACATTACTTTTTTGTGCATCGTATTGATATTGATACCTGATCCCAGCATTAAAATATTGTTTCGCGTAGCCGAATGATGCAACTTTAAAGTCGGTGTTGAGTGCGACAAAGTGTTGGCGAGTAAAATACATACCCCCTCCTAATGATAAGCTGGTTACAATGTCTCCCAATCCACCGAAGCCATTGAGGTAGTAATCATCCGGGGTGAAATTGTCATTAAGGCTAATAAAATTGAATTTTAATCCGACATTAAAACTCAATCCTTCTTCCTTTCTCTGGTAAACTTCTTTGTTCTTGGCTTTCTTCTTGTTCTTAATAAGCTGATCTTCTCTGAAGTACTTATAATCGTCTCTTCCGAATGAATATTTTCTTCCATATTCATCTTTAAACACGATACCACCGTTCGACTCATCAAATGCCAAGATCTCACCACGTAAAATTCCTCCTTCTTTAAGGTAGATTACGTCCATTACTTTGTATTCAGTAGTATCACCTTGAGCCATTGAGAGCTCAGCACTGAAAAGCACAATTAAAACGAGAAGCAGCCTTTTGAACATATAAAAATGATTTGACCAAAAGTAATCTTTCTTAGGGAAGGCGCATGTGATATTCGATATTTTGTTGAGAAGCATTATGGCAGCCACGAATAGCCGCGCTTTGATTTCCATAGGAAATACTTTTCGATCATAACTTTCGTGATATCGTAGAAAACATTTGGAAGCATAATGGCGACAACTCGAGGTCTGAAAAGGCTGTTAGAGAAGATCAGGACTTCTTTTTTTCCGGCGTCCATTACGCATAATCCTGGTATTTTACCCCAAGGTTTTTCCTTTAGTTTTTTGCCTTCAATGGTGCGTAAAATATTAGTAGCTACGACCTTCCCGGTTACATCCGATGGATAACCGGTTTTTGGTGTAGAGTAGGGGATGTTGCAGCATTCAAAGGGTAGGTCAACCTGGACTGCAATTCCCGCTGCCCAGACATTTTTCAGTTCCTTGTGTCGGTAGGTGTCTTCAACAGGAATATAGCCTGTCGGGGTGGATGGAAGACTAGGTGAATTTCTAACAAAGTCAACCCCTACGAACGGAGGCATTAGCTGTGTCAGGTGACTTTCCAAAACTTCTCCATTACTAAGCTTAACGGTGTTTTTTGTGACTTCTTCGATAGCTACTCCGGTGCGAAAATGGATGTTAAACATCTTCATGAATGATTTTAGCATCGATTCTCCCATTGGCATTCCGTCAATTCCGAAATGACCGAGATAATCTTCAGGAGTCACCCAGTAGAGGTCTACTTTTTTTCGGATCTTTTGATCGCGCAGCCATTTTTCCACATTAAAGAGAAACTCGTAAGCAGCACCCATGCAACCAGCCTTTTGTGTAGCTCCAATCACGATCGGCCCGGGATTTTCTTTAAACTCTTCCAGGGCTTTTCTGAGTTTCATGGCACCGTTTGGTGTACCGACGTAATGAGAATATTCAGCAACCCCTGGTGCGATATCAAAGTCTACTTTAGGTCCCGTAGCAATTACGAGATGATCATATTCAAAGTTCCCTTCCGAAGTTTGTACAACTTGTGCATTCGTATCTACATTCAGTGCTTCTGCATGAATAAACTCGACTCCTTTCTTTTTTAAGATTTCGCCTTTTTTAAAGGAGATGTCTTTCATTTCTCTTCTTTTGAATGGAATCCAGATCAAGGATGGAATAAAGAGAAAAAGTGGTGACTTGTCTATCAGGATCACCCTGTGTTCTTTCTTTCCTTTGCGCTTTAATTCCAGGGCAGTTGTCATGCCGGCAAAACTTCCTCCTACCACTACCGTTGTAATCATTCTTCGGTGTTTTTTTAGTTGATGCGAAGATAGATAGTAGGTACGATCTAAATATGATATATATCATTATAGAAAGTGATTATGCTTCGGGTGGGTGATTTAAGTATATCATTTATCAAAAGGTGGATGTTATTTTAACATAAGGAATGTAAACGAAAAAAAATCTGGATGAATTCAAAGATCAATA
>SBGS01000250.1 GCA_006226555.1 Bacteroidota bacterium | reverse complement strand
CTTCCATAGTTGTATTCATCTTTCACAAAATATAATTATGGTTCATTCCGGAGAACACCTATCCTTTCCTCGTTCACGGAGAGAAATCACCCAATGCTCACAAAGATATTGATTTAAGAGTAAATCCAGAAGATTTACAACCCGTTATTGAGCACTCTGAAATTCTTAGAACCAAACACCAATACCAGTGATAAACTCGTATCGTGTATTCGACGGGTTATTTGATAAATAGAAAATATGTTCATCCGTTCCTTGGGTCTGAAGAACCCGTCCTTCGATCCTGAAATAACTATTCGGGATCGGTTTGTATTCTATTCCTATCGTACCTCCAACAATATCCAAACCTACCAGCTGATGATTTTCATTTATCACAGGTCCCGTTAAAATCTCATTTGGATCTGAATAAAATTCTCCCCTTCCATATATACCCCACTCAGGTGTTATCCTAAATTTAGCAGCCAGCAGTGAACTAAAAATACTTGCCATGGCAGTTGTATCGGTTAACACACTATTTTGTTGAACTCCATAATTCATTTCTAAGCCGATCGTCACATGCTTTGTTTGAAACACCCCGATGAGGTTATTATACAATCGCATCTGATCTCTTGGAAAATTATTATCAGATTCATCGGACAATAAGGTGCTAAAAGTAATATTCACTTTATCGTTCGGACTATATGTAGCAGAAACCCCAATTGCTTTATTCTCATTGTTATCAACGAAATTATTGAACCCATTGAAGGCATTTAGTTGAAGCAATAATTTTTCAGAATGCTCCCAAGTAAGCTTTGCACCACTCATATAATATGGCTCAAAATAAGTTGTTGTAGCAAAGCTCATGGCTATATTCTCTCTCGGCTGTATGGATTCCAGACCTATATGCGTTCTGAAGAAACCTGCATCCAACCATAATTTGCTTACAATTCGAAACCCTAGATGCGCTTCCTGGATCATGTTAAAATTTGGAGACCACGCTGAATAAGGAGTATCTCCAAAAAAGAACGTCGCTAAACCTCGGAATCTTCTGGATTGGTATTTAGCGGAAAGTTGAGCAATATTCAATCCGAACTGATTGCTTCTTGGTGCCGCCGTTGGGAACTTTTGATACCCACTACTAAGCGCAGTATCCGAATAGTACGCGTAATAGGCATCTATATATCCTGATAACGAAAAGTGACCAGTAGAATCATAATCAATGGAATACGGGCTGATGCGTGTCCCTGTAAAGGTGAGATCAGATGTATCCGTTTTAACAACTTGTGCCTGCAATGCAACAGTGGCAAGCAAAGCGAGAGCTGTCAGTAATTTATTCATAGCCCTAGAAAAGTGTAGGTTGGTCATCGTCGGACATATCCCATTCCATTGTGATTGACCCTTCATCATCATCTTCGTCAGGACCGTTATCTGCATTCTCATCTTGTCGATCGTCTTCCGGCCATGGCTCATCTCCCTCTACTGATCCTTCTATCAGGATCTCCTTCACTTTAAGCTTAGTGATTTGATTTCCTTGGGCTTTCATTCCTTTTATTTCGATGAATTCATCAAAATTCACCAGCGTGTCCGGAAGATTTTTAGTGGCCTTCAGAAGCTTGTTATAAACTACTCTAAAGACCGGTTTATATGCCGTAGACACAGCATCAAGATGTGATCCCTCGGACTCAGAGATAAACAATACTTTTTTGTCAGATGTAACTTCGCAGAGGAAACGTTTCCCAAAATGGAGATCCTTTTCCGCATCGTAATATACAGCGGAGATCGCGTGATCAGGGTTCCATTTTTCGATATGGATCATGTCATCGTCGAAATGGGTAGCAAGATCATATCCTGACAAGCGGTATTCTCCTGTTCGATACAATGTTAAGATCTTTTCATCTCCTTTGAACGAACCAAGGAATTTACCTCTTCCCTCATCGTTAAGACGTCCCACAACCTCATCGTACCAGATCTTTCTCGCTGCCAAAGTCGAACCACCCACTTCCTTTTGAACGATCTTTGAAATGATCTCCTTTGTTACACGGTTTCCGGCAGCGCTTCGTCCTTTGATCAATTGCTCTCCAAGATCGACATCGAATCGCAGACGTTTCAGATGCGGTCGCGGTCGCAACATGATCGTAACGATCTCTCTTTCTCCATTCGGATGTACATTGAAATACAACAACTTCGATCCTTTGGTTCCCTTAGTAAGGTCATATTCTGTATCTCGTGTAATCGAGTTTACATTAAATCGCTTCATCATAGCAGGACCTCCAACTCCGTCCTGATAGATCATGTGATAAACTGTCCTCTTATCACCTTTCTTCCAGACATTTGCGTAGATGATGCCCTTGCCAACGAATTTCTTATCCGCGACTTTGGTAACCATCATTTTTCCGGAAGCAAAGAAGATTATTACATCATCAATATCCGAGCATTCTGCCACCTGCTCCGCTTTCTTCAGGTTATATCCGATAAAGCCTTCTTCATAGTCCACATAGAGCTTTCTATTCGCCATAACAACCTTAGTTGCATTGATCGAATCGAAGGTTTTGATCTCAGTTTTTCGATCACGTCCTTCACCAAAACGTTTCTTCAGATCTTTGAAATAATCAACTGCGTATTCTATCAGATTAGCCAGATGATCTTTCACTTCAAGCATTTCCGCTTCGATCTTAGCAATACTTTCGTCCGCCTTATCAGAGTCAAAGCGCGTGATACGGATCATTGGAATTTGAGTCAGTTTATGCAGATCCTCATCCGTTATTTCGCGAATAAGTGATTTCTTAAATGGCTCAAAGGCTTTGTACAAATAAGCATAAAGGCTTTCTTTGTCACTATAGTTCTTGAAGTCGATATACATCTCCTCACGGATAAATATCTTCTCCAATGTTGAGAAATGCCATTGACGCTCCAATTCATCAAGGCGGATCTCCAATTCTCTCTTTAACAGATGAACAGTATTATCCGTGTTCACCTTCAAAATTTCTGTCACACCCATAAAACGAGGTGTATCACCATCAATTATGGATGAGTTTGGAGATATTGAAACTTCACAATCGGTAAATGCATAGAGTGCATCGATCGTTTTGTCCGGCGACACTCCAGGAGCAAGATGGATCATGATCTCCGCCTCAGCTGCCGTATTATCCTCTATCTTTTTAACCTTTATTTTCCCCTTGTCATTGGCCTTAATGATAGATTCTATCAACGAAGACGTTGTACCGTACGGAACTTCTGTGACAGTTAAGGTTTTGTTGTCAATCTTATTGATCTTCGCTCTCAATCGGATCTTTCCACCTCTTAAACCATCGTTATAATTGGAAACATCGATCATTCCACCATTTAGGAAATCAGGATACAACACTACTTTTTTGCCTCTCAGGTAGTTGATCGATTGCTCGATAAGTTCGTTAAAGTTGTGAGGCATGATCTTACAAGCCATACCAACCGCAATCCCTTCGGCACCCTGAGCTAAAAGCAGCGGAAATTTAACCGGTAGTTGTTCTGGCTCATTATTTCTCCCATCATAGGATTTTAACCAGTTGGTTGTTTTCGGATTGAACGCAACATGCAGAGCAAACTTGGAAAGTCTGGCCTCAATGTAACGCGGTGCGGCAGCATTATCTCCCGTAAGCGTATTCCCCCAGTTCCCTTGTGTGTCGATCAATAGATCCTTTTGTCCCAGCTGCACAAGAGCATCACCAATGGATGCATCACCATGCGGGTGATACTTCATCGTATTACCAATGATGTTCGCGACCTTATTGTAGCGACCATCATCCATTTCTTTCATCGAATGCAGGATACGTCTCTGCACTGGCTTCAAACCATCAAAAAGGGCAGGAACAGCTCTTTCAAGGATCACGTAGGAAGCATAATCCAAAAACCAATTCTCATAGAGCCCGCTAACGGGTATTATCGAATCATCATTGTGTTCGCTCTGACCTTCTACACCGTCATTTTCAGACATCTCCTTGTCAAAATCTTCGTTCTCTTCAGACATAATTACGATGCTTTTTCAATGGGTTCATCATTTGCTTTTTCTTCAGTGAGATCCTGCTCTACCCTTAGGTTATCAATGATAAACTCTTGTCTTTCTTGTGTGTTTTTACCCATGTAATAAGACAAAATAGAGTCAATTGACGCATCTTTTGTCAGTATGACCGGCTCCAGTCGAATATCTTCTCCGATAAAATGCTTGAACTCATCCGGCGAGATCTCTCCCAGTCCTTTGAATCGAGTGATTTCGGGATTTCTGCCCAGTTTATTTATCGCATCTCTACGTTCCTGATCAGAATAACAATAGATGGTTTCCTTCTTATTTCTAACCCTAAAGAGCGGTGTCTGCAAAACATAAACATGTCCTCTCTTCACCAAATCAGGGAAGAACTGTAGGAAAAAGGTCAGCAACAGCATTCGGATGTGCATACCATCAACATCAGCATCGGTAGCGATGACAATATTGTTGTAGCGCAGATTATCCAGATCATCTTCAATATCCAGCGCAGCCTGGATCAAGTTGAACTCTTCATTTTCATACACTACCTTCTTGGTCAAGCCATAACTGTTAAGTGGTTTACCTCTCAATGAGAAAACCGCTTGTGTATTGACATTTCTCGACTTTGTAATCGATCCACTCGCAGAGTCACCCTCGGTGATAAACAAGGTAGTCTGCTCTCTTAGATCATTTTTCTGATCCGTAAGATGTACACGACAATCTCTCAATTTTTTATTGTGCAGACTTGCCTTTTTTGCTCTCTCCCTGGCAAGCTTCCTGATCCCGGATAATTCCTTGCGTTCCTTTTCCGATTGACGGATCTTTCGTTCCATTACCTCAGCAACCTCAGGGTTTCTGTGCAGGTAATTGTCGAGCTTTTCCTTCAAGAAATCATTGACAAAGGCACGCATTGACTTACCTCCCGGTTCAATCTCCTGCGAGCCTAATTTGGTTTTGGTTTGAGACTCGAATACAGGTTCGATCACTTTTACCGAAATAGCAGCTACGATCGATTGACGAATATCAGATGCTTCATAGTTTTTACCGTAGAACTCTTTGATCACCTTAGCCACAGACTCACGAAACGCGCTTTGATGCGTACCTCCCTGGGTCGTATGCTGACCATTTACAAAAGAGTAATAATCTTCTCCGTATGTTCTACCGTGAGTGAAGGCTACTTCAATATCCTCTCCTTCCAGGTGAATAATAGGATACAATGGATCTCCATCCATATTGTTTTCCAGCAAATCCTGAAGACCATTTTTTGATTGGTATCGCTCTCCGTTAAACTTGATCACAAGTCCACGATTCAAATAGCAGTAATTCCAAATCATTTTCTCTAGAAAAGCCTTCTTAAAAGCGTATTTCTTGAAAACTGATTCATCCGGAATAAATTCTACATACGTCCCATTCTCCTCGTCGCACTTTTCTAATCCATAATCCTTGACCAGCTCACCTCTCTTGAATTCTGCCATCTTCTTCTGCCCATCACGAACAGAATAAACCATGAAATAATCAGACA
>SBGS01000283.1 GCA_006226555.1 Bacteroidota bacterium | reverse complement strand
GTGATCGGTTTCTTTCTTTATATCCGACCAAAGAACGGATGTGACAGCTGTCCGGTTTGGTAATTATTGCTTACCTCCCAAGCGAAGATCGATCTTGTAATAAAAGATTGGTAAGAATCCTAACTGATACTTTTCAGCAACCGGCTCTTTACTAGGCGTGATAAGATCAGGTGCGTAAGCAAGGCTCAGAACATTCTGCTGACCCGTAATATTGACAAGGTCCAGACCAATCTCATGAGTTACACGTTTTGCATTGTATTTCCAATTGATCTTTGTGTCAAGTCTAAAATAATCACGGAACTTGCGAGAGTTGAATCCTTCATCCTTGAATATCAGTTCGCGGAATTCATTTGTCGCGTCAACATCCACATATCCGTATAGTTTACCTCCCGCAACCGTTGTTTTCAAACCGATGGATATCGATTGTTTTTGGTTGAGCTTGAACTCTTTTCCTGCAAGTAGATTAGCGATGTATTTTCCGTTATAACTGGTGGCACGTTCAACACCGTCTGAGGCTGTGTATCGGCTATCGAACAATGTAGCACTCAACAAGAAGAAGAAAGATTTGTCAAAATACTTCTGAAGCGTCAATTCAATTCCGTAATTGTATCCGGTTCCGTCATTTTTTAATGGTTCCGGGAAGAATCGCTGGAATCCGCCACCCATATTCACCAACGAGAAGGCAGATGAATCAATTGTTACCGGAATCTCA
The DNA here is from genome assembly GCA_006226555.1 of Bacteroidota bacterium. Classification (GTDB taxonomy): domain Bacteria; phylum Bacteroidota; class Bacteroidia; order Flavobacteriales_D; family Crocinitomicaceae; genus UBA4466. Next base: position 4,804 of record SBGS01000283.1, on the reverse strand, counting down.
TACAGGTACTGATAGTACGCTTCTACACGAAGATTTAAACTCTTTTTAAACGCTTTTTCATAACCGATACCGGTGTGAAGAGAACGCGTAAAGCCCATTTCATCATTGTGATATACTTTATTTCCTAGCGAGTCGTATTGATGATAGAAGTAGGTATACATAGGCTGGGTAACACTGTGCATTCCTGCTCCGGCAAAAATAGCTTGACCTTTTTTCATGTTAAGTTTCCACCCAAGACGAGGTTCAGCTACGCTGAGTGCATTCCCCTGGCTAAAATATTGACTGTGTATCCCTGCAGTAAATGCCATATTTTCGGTAATACGCCATTTCCACTGAACAAAAGGTTGGATCAGAACAGCTGACCCTTGATAGTCGAAACGTTTCACGAATGTGGTAAGTGTTGACTCCAGTGCGGAATCGATATAGTTGAATAGATAGATATCAGTATTCAAACCGGCCTTAATAAGATGGCGCTTATTGATCTTGTGGTTGAAACTAAAAAATGCGGATGCTTTCTGAACCTGAAATTTATAATCCATGAGGTGCACAGAAGGATTTACACTATCAAGCAGAATAACAGAATCAATTACGATCCTGTTGAGGTAATCGTGATGCGAATTTTGCTCCTCATACGAGTAGGCCATTGTAGCAGTGAGAAATGTTTTTTCAGAGATCGGCTTTTTATAGTTGAGTCCAACCACTGCCATTTTTGTGTCAAAATACTGGTCACGGTCTCCTTCTCCATAGAATTCTGTCGATTCATCCTGTTCTTTTAGATCAAGAGGATACTGCTCTGAAATAAGAATTTCGATGCTGCTCGTTCCTCCGATTCCAAAGAGCGATAATGCTCCTCCATTCTTTAACTTCCAATTGAACTTAAAGGCTCCGTCAGCATATTTTGGAACGGCATCGGTACCGAATTTAATACCAAGTGTTTGAAATATACTAAGTGTAGAATAGCGTCCCATTACCAGGTAACTGGAGTTTCCGTTTTTACTCAACGGACCTTCAGCCATAAGTTCAGTTCCCAGGAATCCGAATTGACCGGTTAACTCATGAAGATTGTTGTTCCCATTTCTCAGCTTAAGATCGAATACGCCCGATGTTGAGTTTCCGTATTCTGCAGGAAAGGCACTCATGAAGAAGTCTGAGTTGCCGAGGATTTTATTGTTCAGGATCGATACGGGTCCACCGGATGATCCTGCGAGAGCAAAGTGATTTGGGTTCGGAATATCGATACCCTCCACTTTCCATACTACCCCTAGGGGTGAATTACCTCGGACAACAATATCATTTCTGGAATCATCAGAACCTCCAACTCCGGCGTAGTTTGATACCATTCTTGCCGGATCAGACCGTGACCCTGCATATCGATCAGTCTCTGAAACCGAGAATTGATGTGCTGAGATCAATGCAAGCTCGTTGATCACTTCTCCTTTTTTTCTGGCTGTTACAACCACTTCTTCCTGTTCAACGAAACTTTCCTGTAATGGAATTTTCACTATTGTTTCCTTTCCGGAATTTACTTCGATGGTGATGGTTTTAGCATCATATGTCAGAGATGTAACAGTCAGGTCGTGCTTGCCCACCGGGACATTTTTAATTTCAAACTGTCCATCAATGTTTGTGAGCGCTCTCAAAAGTAAAGTAGAGTCTCCTGTAAAGATCTGAACCTTTGCACCGTTGATCGGATATTCAGTTTCCGAATCCACCACATTACCACGAACGACTTGTGTTGGTTGAGCAAAAGCAATAAAATTTAGGGAAGCACACAGTAAAAGAAGAAATGCCTTCATTCTGGAAATAAATTAGTTTTTTGTTTCAGGCTCAACGCTTGCTTTTTGAAATTCTTCTTCTGTCCATTCTTTGATATAGACAGTAGTGAAATCAATGTAGTTCAATGGGTTGAAATAGAAATTTCTGAGATAAGATTGAACAATGTCAATATCTCCAGAGTACCATAATGGAATGATCGGAGGATCTTTCATTAGCTCTATCTCAGCTTTCATGAAGTAAGTCATTTGATCTGAGAGCTTGCGAGCTTGTTTGGCTTTTGCGTAATAATTATCAAAGGCACTGTTCATGTAGCGCGCTTTATTGATCCTTGAGACCTCAGTACTATCCTTCGGAACATACTCACCATAGAATGTCATAAGGAATGTTTCAGGACTTGGGTAGTCTGCACCCCATCCTTGCCTGAAAATTGCCCCATTACCGGTTTCTCCATCTTCAATAAGCTGTTCGAAGGTGGAGCCGTCAATATTTACGTTGATGTTCAATACGTTGTAGATCTGTTTTGCAAATTCATCTGCAACGGCTGAATGCACATCATTAATATTGAATCGCAGATTCACCGGACCAAATCCTTGTCCATTCGGATATCCGGCCTCTGCAAGTAATTTTCTTGCCTTCTCAGGGTCAAATTCATATCCGACTTTTTTTACCTCTTTGAAATCATATCCTTTCAAAGCACGCGTAACGGGAGGAGTAATTCCATACCATCCGAGGTCATAGTATTGATTGCGCAGGATCTCTCTACCTATTACCTCTTTATCCACCGCATAGTTGAACGCTTTTCGTACTCTAGGGTCTTGGAAACGTGGGTCCTGTAGGTTGAAGTAATAGAAATTCGTTTCAAGCAACGGATTGTTTTCGAGGATGAGACGAGGAGGCTTTGCATTAAAATCTTCAATACGCCCTTCAAGCATTTTCGTAATGCGACTTGTTGGCAATCCCTTTATCACATCGATCTCGCCATTTTCAAACATATCTAGCTGATCCATTTTTCTTCCTTGAAAAATAAAGATCAAGCTATCGATATATGGCAAGGCATTTCCTTGATCATCGGTTAGGTAGTAATCTTCGTTCTTTAAAAGGATCAGGCTGCTGGTTTCATTACCAACGTATTTATCGTAACGGAAAGGACCGGTACCAATGATCAATTCATTTTCAAGGCCTTTGTCCAATATACGCTTACACGATATCGCTGCATTGATGTTTGCTAATTTGTAAAGGAAATTCGCATCCTCTTTAACAAGCTCGATCGTAACAGTATTATCTTTTGTTTTCAGTCCTTTAATTTGTGTGCTTTCTCCGTTTAGAAATTCCTCCGCTCCTGAAATTCCAGAAAATACCATGTTGTAGGCAGCTGGAATTACACCGTTATCATTCTTTTTACAGCCTGCCTCAAAAGATGCAACAATATCTTCCAGAGATAATTTTCGATCCGAATCGTTTTTCAATTTATCGCATGAATGAAAATAGACATCATCACGAATCGTGAATGTGTAGGACCTCCCATCATCACTAACACTCCATTCGGAAGCGATCTTTGGAATGATTTTAAGTGTTTTTGGGTCCATACCAACCAACCCTTCACTGATCTGATACAAAACGGTAGCAGAATAGTAGTCAAGAACTTCACGTGGATCATAGGTAGACGGCTCATTATCGAGCGCCATGCGCACTGTTCCACCAGCATGTTCGAATTGCTGACGCTTCTCGTCTGAGCAGCTCTCAAGCAGGAGGAATGAACCGATGAGTATAAGTAGCAGACTGATGTAAGTCTTCATGAGCAGTGTTTAAGCGATCAAATATACGAAATACCTTGTTTTATAAAAAGAAGCACGATGAAACTAGTCGCATTTCTTGGAATCCAATATTTTCGGTAAAAATTACACAGAAAAAATTGTAATTCAGTGCATTTTACACTTTTGAACTGTGGGAAAAACGATAAAAAGATTTTATATTTGCCTGTTTTGAAAACGGATTGTATTATTTTTGTTTGGTTTCACCGACGAACTGTAGACCATACACACTGAATCAAGTCAATGAAAAATTTATTCATACTTTTCATTTCCCTCCTAAGCGCTAACTCATTGTTTGCTGCGCTTTCAATCGAAGGAACCTATCAGGGAAAAAATCTTTATGTACAGAATCCGATGGATGACGAAGGATTCGGTTATTGCGCCACTAAGGTTACCGTTAATGGTGACATCCTTCCTGGAGGAACGAGTATGGGTGCATTCGAAATCGATTTTTCACTTTTCAATATTGAGATCGGTGATCCTGTGTTTATCGTGATCGAGCATCATGATGGGTGTAAACCAAAGATCCTTAATCCTGAGGTATTGCTTCCTCGTTCGACATTTAATGTGGTAAACATGAATGTTACGAAAGAAGGTAAATTGACTTGGAAAACAACAGGAGAACAGGGGAAATTGCCATTCATTATTGAACAATATCGTTGGAACAAGTGGGTAGCTGTTGGAGAAGTGCAAGGTAAAGGAGCAGGGGGAGAGAATACATATGAGTTCATTTTATCTCCGCATTCAGGAGAGAATACAGTAAGAGTGGTACAAATTGACCACTCTGGTACAAAGCGCCCATCGAAAGAAGTTAAATTTGTCTCAGATACTCCAGAAGTAACAAAAACACCTGCTAAGGTGAAGGATGAGATCAAATTTATAGGGAATGGTCAACCGATCGAAACGCGATACGAAATTTATGATGCCTACGGAAACATCGTTAAGAAGGGAGTGGGATCTTCTGTAAACTGTTCAAACTTATTGAGAGGTGTATATTACATCAACTTCGATAATGTCAATGAGAAGTTTATCAAGAATTAATAAAACGCATTTGTAGTCAATCCCCTGTTCGAAAGAGCAGGGTTTTTTATTTCCTATGATCAAAAGAATTGAACATCTGGGCATTGCAGTTAACGATCTTGAATCTGCAAGATCTGTATTTGATAAATTGTTCGACCGTCCCTCGTACAAAGATGAGATTGTAGAGTCGGAATTTG
>SBGS01000174.1 GCA_006226555.1 Bacteroidota bacterium | reverse complement strand
AAGGATTTTTTAAGTCGAGTAAGCTCATTCTTCACGTTATCAATTACTTCCGTTGCATTACTTCCGTATGTTTGTTTAAGAACGATCGCTGCAGAAGGGTACTCGTTCAAATTTGAATAAAGGTCATAGTATTCACTTCCCAGCTCAACTTTGGCGATATCTTTTAGCCTCAGGATCTCACCTTCAGCGTTTGCACGAATGATCACATTCTTATATTGTTCAGGCTCGCTATATCTATCCGAGTACGCCAATACATACTCTAAAGCTTCAGCTCTCGATCCATCTCCTCGTCCAATTCGCCCGGGGTTACCAATAATACTTTGTTCACTTAGCGCTTCCATGACATCATCCGGCGATACTTTGTATGCACGCATACGCTCCGGATTTAACCACACACGCATGGCATATTGTCTTGATCCCAATATTTTGGCCTGGCCAATACCGTTGATCCTCTGAAGCTCTGGGATCATATTTACTCCCGCATAATTAAACAAGAACTTCATGTTGGCATTCTTATCGGTACTGTAGAGGTTGATGTACATCAACATACTCGGCATGATAGGAGTAATGATCACGCCTTCACGCTGAACCAGATCTGGAAGACGGTTTCTTACCTGCTCAACACGGTTTGATATCTGCACCAAGGCCTGGTTTGGGTCGGTCCCTGGTTCGAAAACGATCTGAATATTACATTCTCCTGCTGATGTAGCATCAGAAGTCATGTAACGCATTCCCCAAGCTCCATTGATCGCTTGTTCCAAAGGGATAATAACGGATTCAGTAAGAGTTTTTGCACTTGCTCCGGGATAAGAAGCGGATACCATTACCATTGGCGGTGCAATCTCTGGGAATTGAGATGTAGGAAGCGTTTTGATCGAAAGCACTCCCATTAAAATTATGACGATTGACAAGACTAGCGCTAAAACCGGTCTCTTTAAAAACTTCTTAAACATTTCTTGGCTTTTAGGAGTTATTACTCAACGTAGACTTTCAACTTCGGAATAACGTCTTTTGGGTTCTCCAGCTTGTAGCTGATCTTATCCCCGTTGTTTACTTTTCGAATTCCTTCCAATAGGATTCGATCTCCCTTCTTAAGTCCGTTACTGATTACAAAGAGGTCAGGCATTTCCGCTGCGACAGTTACTTCTCGTTGATGTACGATATTCCTGGCGTCAATCACGAATACGTATTTCTTTTCTAAGATTTCAAACGTCGCCTTTTGCGGAATAATGAGTGCATTTTTAAAAGGAACCGTCATCTGTATATTACCGGTTTCTCCATGTCTGAGAAGGCCTTCTGGATTTTCAAAAGTTGCCCTGAAGGCAATATTACCAGTTTCATTATTGAAATCTGCCTCAACGGTTTCTACTATACCCTGATGCATGAAATTTTCTCCATTTGCCATGATCAGGTCTACAATTGTCTGTTGTCCGGACAACTCCTTTTTCTTGTATTCTATATACTCGGCTTCAGGTACATTAAAGTAGACCCACATTTTACTGTTATCGGATAGATTGGTCAACAGTTCGCCTTCATCTAGTAAACTACCTACTCGAACATGAAAACGGTCCATTATTCCGGTAAATGGAGCTTTGATCTCAGTGAATCCCAGGTGCGCTCTCGCAAGTTCTAATTGGGCTTTGGCTCTATCCAGATTTGCTTTCGCCATTGCCAGCTCGTTTTTAGAAACGACATTGCTGTCTGAAAGAATTTTGGTGTTTCTATATTCTATCTCGGCGAGATCAACCTCAGCTTTGGCTTTTGCCACCTCAGCTTCATAAAGTATTGGCATGATTCGGAACATGATCTGTCCCTCTTTCACCGTTTGTCCTTCGTCTACATATATTTTTTGTAAGTACCCTTTTTCCAGAGCACGTACATCAATGTGTTGAATGGCGTGCACCTGACAGACATATTCTTTCGTTACTGTGGTGTCTTGGAGTAGTGGAGTAGTTGCGATAAAGGTGATGTGTTCTTCTTTTTCATGCGTATGCTCACCGCAACTGGTCAAAATGGACAATGAGATAATGCCCACCAACGTATATAATGTTTTCATTTATTTTAGTCTTTGTTTTGTAAATCAATACGGGAGTGATATTTCGGATATATTGCCGAAATCCCAGAAGGTTCGATCGTTTGGATCAGATAATTGATTTACAGTCTAAAGACTTCAAAAAGAATAAAAATGCTCTGCTTTAAATGAGCATTTAATGAAAAGGAGTAAGAGGTAGCTTTTACCTGGCTGCACTTCTGACAAGCATCAGAAAGGATTTTATACCATGCATATATTTCTGAGTAGCTTAACTTTTTGTAAGTATTCTCAGTAATTCTTTTTTTATCCTCATCGTCTTTTTCTTCTTCCTCGAGACTTATCTCTATTAGTTCGGAAGAAAAAGGATGATGAACAGCGTTAAAATGATCGCTATTTAGATCTTCAGAAATATCATGATTAATGCTTGGCGCCTTGGAAGGAACGTCTTCTGCACTTCTTACTGAGAACGGTAATAAACCGCCCACAAAAAGAAGCATTGAAGAAAGTAATAACCTGAAAAACGTACTTTTCATTACAGACGTATGCATTTAACAAAGTAAAGGTGATGATTATTTGAATATGACCACGTTAAAATTTGGTTAAAATAAGCTCCTCTCAAATGAAATTTCGATCGAGCAGTTGAATTGAACTCAACGTCCGTTCAAACTGAAAAATTGTGAAACAAAAAAGCCTCTCGAATGAGAGGCTTTTTATGTGATCCCGCTGGGATTCGAACCCAGGGCCCATACATTAAAAGTGTATTGCTCTACCAGCTGAGCTACGGAATCATTCCCGATTGGGAGTGCAAATATATAATGAATATTCTTTTTTACAATGCTTCAGAAAAGTTTTTTCATTTTAAATATTCAACTTTCTGATTTGCAGGGATTAAAATACGAACGATTTTTTTGTGGTATCTTTAAGGTGATGGAGAATGTGATACTCATAGGGTTCATGGGGGCAGGGAAGACCACGATTGGTAAGAAACTTGCACGCTTGTTGGATTACGAGTTTATTGATACAGATCAGAGAATCGAACAATTAACCGGAATGACAATAGGCGAACTATTCACCCTAAAGGGAGAAGGGCATTTCAGAGAAATTGAGCGTGATCTGTTATTAAGTCTTTCTGAATATACTTCTCCTTATGTCCTTTCTACAGGAGGAGGAATGCCTTGCTATCATGACAATATTCAATTACTGAGAGCTCTTGGAACCACTTTTTATTTACATCGCTCACCGGGAGAACTTTCACATAGACTAAAGAACGCGAAGAAAGAAAGACCTTTACTTGTTGGGTTATCTGAATCGGAACTAACGGATTATATTGAGACGAAGCTGGCGGATCGAGAAGAATATTATCGTATGTCAGAATTTACTTTAGATCGAGATCAGCAGGACCCAAAAGTTATTCGGGATCTTCTTCGGATTCTTCATCCTCGTTCAATCCAAAAAAGTTGATCTTACCATTTGTCCTTTCTGAGCGCAACAGAAAATAATGTATAAGAAGGGAAAGTACACTGACCAATAGTGCAAGCTTATCAAAGGTGGTTGTGTCTTCAAGGAAATACTGAAAATTGAGGTAAAAAATGAGCATCCCTACGAATAAGACAATGGGGATAGTTGTCAAATAGATAAATGTCAGCCTCTTACGATAAATAAATACTGTTCCAACCAAGAAGACTAACCAGAGTATCAAACCAATCGAATGAACAGTTTGGAGATATTCAATGAATTTTCCGTGAGGGAATCCAAGTGCTTCACCTCTTTGATTAATAATCGCCTCTACGGAAATGCCTTTTTTTGTCCAGATCAGCTCTCTTGAAGTGATGGCAATCAGACTTAAGATCTCCCAAATCGTGAATATTAGTCCAATGATCACATTCAGTAAGAACGTAGAAAACGTATATACATCCGGACGTTTTTCTCCAAAGATGAGAACGCTCACCTTCGAAAGGAAAGTTTTGTGTTTGTCTTGATCGTAAATAGAAGCAGTTTCTGACATTCAAATAAGTTACTCGTGGTATCAGTCTACTACAACTACGAGGTACTTTGTGATCTTCCAGAATTCCGATGGATCTTGAATACGAACGATCGTGCGATTACCCGAAACTTCAAGTTTGTATGATGTTGAGGGATGATCAGTGATCAGTCTGACATCTGTTCCTTCAACGGTAATATTTTTTGTTTTTGAGCCATTTATTGCAGTAAAATATTCGTCGTTGAAATCACTTTTAAGTGTGGTAGACTTTCCAAGTCCGATGAATCCATTCTTTTTTTCGATCACCTTGTTTGCCGTGAGCTCTTTTTCTGTTCCGTATGCATAATACACGCGGTTGAGCTCCTCTGTTAAATATTCAATTTTAATCGCTTGATCCTGGTAAGCATCGAAAAGCGCAGCATAATCGCGATCAAGTGCTTCCAGTTCACTCTGAAGAAGTGCGATCTGTTCATCCTTCCATTGAATGTCTTTCATTAGGGACTCGATCATGATCTCCAGTTGCTTGATCTTAACGCCATTCTTCTTAAGGTCCTCGTTTAATTGACGAACCTTTCTTGCGTTATCTTCTCTCAAGTAATTTATCCTTCTGATCTCTTCAAGGATCCATTCTTTATCATCACTCGAGATCTCTGGATTCGAAGAAATTGTTCTGATCTGATCACGACGTACACTAATAGCTTCCAGATTGGAACGAATCTCGTTAAAATAAGATAGTGACTCGTTGATCACTGAATCTTTCATGGCATTATCTAATTCCAGTTGTTCAATTCTACTTTGAAGCTCACCGTCAGATCCATTTCCAGTAGAGTTATCCTCTGAATCCAGTTTACAAGAGATCAGTGCCAGTGGTAAGAAAACAAGGAGTTTAAAATAGTTCATTACGTCAATATTGAATATGATAGATAGCTCACAAAGCTTATCTTTACGAAAAATACAAATTTATGGCTAAATATACTTCGCTGCTTGTAGGATTGGTGCTTTGTTTTTCAACATTTGCAGGTTCAATTACCTATCATCTCTCAACACCTAAACCTCAAGATCACTATTTCCAAATTGAAATGGTACTAGAGGGATTTAAAGAAAAAGAGCTCATGGTGAAAATGCCGGTTTGGGCTCCAGGATCCTATCTGGTTAGAGAATACGCTAAGAATGTAAACGAAGTTAAGGCCAAGGATGAATCAGGAAATGAGGTTCAGATTCGAAAAAAGGATAAGAATACATGGGTTGTTGCGAAGGGAAAGGCAAAGAAAGTAACGCTATATTATGAGGTCTATGCATTTGAGCTGACTGTGCGCACGAGTTTTTTGGATGCCACTCATGGTTTCGTGAGCCCAAGTGGTGTATTCATGTATGTAGATGGCTATAAGGATCAAAGCGGAGAAGTGCTTATCACCTTACACCCGGTATTTTCGAAGATCACCACTCCTCTCAATAGAGAATCGAATAAGAATTTACCAAAAGATCAATATTTGTTTAGCTACAACAATTACGACCATTTGGTGGA
>SBGS01000146.1 GCA_006226555.1 Bacteroidota bacterium | reverse complement strand
CCTATGAACCATCCGAAGATCAGTCCTTCAACACCCCACCCAATATATCCAAAGGTTGCTGATAATCCATTCCCGAACAATGATTGTCCAATCTTACTGAAAGAAAGAGCTGAATATTTTTTATGTTTTAACACCCAATTGGTGGAAATACCCAGTAATCCAAATGTCGTTACCGCTATAGGAATGTAGATCAGAAAATCCGCCAATTCAGGACTCGAGTACATATCTGCGAAGAACTCTGAAAAAATTGGAAATAAAAGACTAATAAAGGTTAATAAAAGTGTAATTACCAATCCTGTAAAAACTACATCCTGTGCTTGCTTTTTATCTTTTGTTACGGGTATAGCCAATTCAAGTCGCCCTGCAGCTACTATTCCTACCATTGTTGCAATAGCAAGGAAATTTGAATACACCGCAAAATCCTCAGGACTAAATAAACGCGTTAGAATAGGAGCTACCAAAAATGGAATGAACTGACTCAGCGCATTACCAGACAGCATCGTGACAAAATTTCGGTAGTATGATCTATTCTCAGACATTAGTTCTGTTCGAAAGGAGTTGCGAAACTATACATCATAAGAAATGCGACAAACAACCAGTTTATATCCATATAGAGGAATCCAGATGGAACAACACAAAACAAAGGATATAAGCCAAATAGGATGAGTATGTGGTAATAATTGGATTTTGACTGCCAAAATCTGCTAAAAGATCCTGCAAATCCTACGAAAAGAAAAAGTAAAAAGAGCCAGGCAACTATACCATATTGAGAAATGATCTCAATAAAATAATTGTGGGGACCATGCACCGTACCTGTATCATTTACAACCTTTTTAACAGAGTGGCGATATCTGAACTGTCCTGCTCCAATTCCGGTAAGCGGTTTTTCCTTGATGAATTCTAAGCCATTTTTAGTCAGGTTAAGTCGGATATCTGTTGAAGTCTTTCCTGTATATGGAGCGGGAAATAGCTCATATGTCCCATCAGTAGTATAATTCCCCTGCACATATTTTGGTCCGTAAAACATATCAGATCTTAAGAACAAAATAGCCAGCAATAGCACTGCAACAGGAATCGGCCAAAATAGAGCGAGTTTGAATTGATCGAAGTAAGAAATAAATGTTCTCGCAAGTACCCATAATATGATCGCTACGTCGACCAGGATCATTATCCGCGCGTTCGCCGTAATTCCGAAAATAAGTCCCAACATGGCTATGGTAAGGAAAATCCATGCATACTGTCTTGACTTACGAAATTGAAAAACTAGAAGTACTAAAACAGCGTTGAAATATACCAAGTAATCATTGGGGTTATCATAGACAAATGTCGGAGCATAGAAAAATGGTCTTATCTCCGCTTCTAAAAGCATTTTATCCGTAAAATGTCCTAAAATGTGATTTCCTGTGTAGAACTCATAAAGTCCCGAAATGATGAGAATAACCAGAAATGTGATCAATCCCGTATTGAAATAACTATTAAACCGTTCCTTTCCGAAGCTATGAAATGCTCCAAACAAAACGGAAACAGTAACAAACTGCATAATGAGACTTTTGATATCAAATTTCCATTCCGCTAATCCTTGTGGTTCTATCCAATTTTTACTCAGAATTCCGAACAACAACCACAGGAGAAGAAAAAAAGAAAATGCCCGAAGTCCAATGTGCCATTTTGGATAGTGAAAGATAAACTTCAGAAAGAGAACCACTAAAAAAACGAATGCCGGGTATATTGTAAACAACCCGACATTCAAGCCAATTAAATATGATCCAAAAGGCAGTGTGATCATCCAAAGAAGAAAGATAATCGGAAAGACCTTTTGATCTTTATCCTGCCATATTTTCAATAAACCATTCATTCCCTCAGCTGAGGATGGATCTATTATTTCGCGTAATTAACCGCTCTTTTCTCACGAATAACAGTCACCTTAACCTGTCCAGGATAAGTCATTTCCGTTTGGATTCGTTGAGAAATCGTAAAAGACAGTTCATCTGCCTGCGTATCCGTAACCTTCTCACTCTCTACGAGTACTCTTAATTCTCTTCCGGCCTGGATCGCATAAGCATTAGAAACTCCGTCGTAAGCCAAAGCTAAACCTTCAAGCTCCTTGATTCGCTTAATGTATGATTCAACGATCTCTCTGCGTGCTCCAGGGCGTGCACCGGATATAGCATCACAAACCTGAACTATTGGAGCGATCAATGTCGTCATTTCTACTTCATCGTGGTGAGCTCCAATCGCATTACAAACATCTGCTTTTTCTCCAAATTTCTCAGCTAGCTTCATACCAAGAACAGCGTGTGGTAATTCTGGTTCTTCATCCGGAACTTTTCCAATATCGTGTAACAATCCTGCGCGTTTCGCAAGTTTCACGTTTAATCCAAGCTCAGCGGCCATAATAGCACATAGGTTGGCAACTTCACGAGAGTGTTGAAGCAAGTTCTGACCGTAAGATGAACGGTATTTCATTCTACCCACCATTCTGGTCAATTCAGGATGCAATCCATGAATTCCAAGATCGATACAGGTTCTTCTACCAGTTTCTGCGATCTCCTCATCAAGCTGCTTTTTTGTTTTTGCAACTACCTCTTCAATTCGTGCAGGGTGGATACGACCATCTGACACCAACTGGTGCAGAGCAAGTCTTGCGATCTCTCTTCTTACTGGATCAAAACATGAAAGTATGATCGCTTCCGGTGTATCATCGACAATGATCTCTACTCCTGTTGCTGCCTCAAGTGCTCGAATGTTTCGACCTTCTCTACCAATAATACGACCCTTTACTTCATCTGACTCAATATTGAATACCGAAACAGAATTTTCTATGGCCTGTTCAGTAGCGACGCGCTGAATGGTCTGAATAACAATTTTTTTGGCTTCGCGATTTGCGTTGAGCTTCGCCTCTTCCATGATCTCATTGATATGCGACATAGCAGATGTTCTCGCTTCATCCTTCAATGCATCCATTAATCCAGCCTTAGCATCTTCAGTACTCATTCCTGAGATCTTTGATAATTCTGCAACGGTTTTCTGATGCAATTTCTCGATCTCCTGCTGTTTTGAATCCAATGCCAGAATCTTGGCATCCATCGTAGATTGAGCACCAGACAATTGCTTTTCCTTTCGATTAACTTCCTCGATCTTCTGTGACAAGGTCTTTTCCTTGCTCTTCGCACGATCTTCGGCGGACTGTAATTTACGTTCCCTGTCCTTGATCGTTTGTTCGTGATCTTCCTTTAGTTTCAGGAATTTCTCTTTTGCCTGAAGGATCTTTTGCTGTTTTAGATTTTCCCCTTCCTTTTCTGCGTCTTTCAGGATCTGTTCTTTTCTACTTTTCAGAAAAACATTCTGAACAACAAAAGCAACAAGTCCTCCCGCAAGCAGACCTAATAATGCAAATAAAATGTTCATAGTACTTTGTATTAGTTCACTAATACACCGTTAGAAGACTGGTAAAAGGATCAATCTTTTAATTCCTCAAGCAAATCAGTCAGACTCTTCTCAATAGAAGATAGGTCTATCTGGTCATGACCTTCTGAATTGCTTGCTTTTTCCGCTTTAGAAGCCAACTGTAACGCAGTCATAGCAAGTAGGTCCTGCATATCTCTTACAGCATAGGTCTTCTGCAAAAATTTGATTGAATTATTAATATCCTCAGCTGCCTTCATAACTTTCTCCTGCTCACTTTCATTTACAGAAAGTGGGTATGTTCTTCCGGCTACAACTACTTTTATGGACAACTTTGCCATATTATTGTTTTAACTGAGCAATACAGTACTCGATCTCGTCTACCAAGGCATCTATTTCCTCTTGAGTGATCGTCTTCACTTCATGAGAAACGGTGCTTTTATCTTTAATCATTTCTATGCTACTTGTCAACTCAGCTACTTTGTTTTGGCTTTCAATCAGTTGTTGTTTAACATCTTCAACCTCACCCACAACACGCTCATTTTCAGCTCTAAGCTCATCGTTGATCTTGCGAACAGCTGCCAACTCTTTTTTCAGATCCAAAGACCTTGTTTTGAGTTCTAAAATCAACTGTTCAATCTTTTCAGTCATAAAAACGATTTAACACAAAAATAGTATTGTCTAACGAGAAAAAACATTTTTTGTACGAATATTGATGCTTTTTTTTCAAATCTCTATTTTTGAAAAATATGAAACTGAACCTCCTTTTACTCGTAACCGCTCTTCTAAATCTTCAACTAATTCATGCTCAGACTGAAGGAGTAAAAGACTATCACCCGCCTTTGGGAATTCCGTTGGTATTGTCCTCCAATTTTGGTGAGCTAAGAACAAATCATTTCCACATGGGACTTGATTTTAAAACCAATTTAAAGACAGGTTATAAAATCTATTCGATCGAAGAAGGTTATGTTTCACGCATAAAGATCTCCCCGTACGGCTATGGTAAAGTAGTCTATATCGATCATCCAAATGGTATTACCAGTGTCTACGCGCATTGTAGCGAATTTAAAGGTGAGATAGATTCGTTGGTAAAAAAAGTGCAGCAGAAAGAACAAAATTTCGAAATAGAGATCTACCCGGAAAAGAATAGCCTTCGCGTTAAAAAAGGAGAAGTCATAGCTTTATCAGGAAATACCGGAAGTTCAACCGCGCCCCACCTCCATTTTGAATTACGCGACACGGAAACAGAGCACGCACTTAATCCTTTGTTATTCGGATTTGATATAGCAGACACGAAAGCACCTGAGATCAGAGGTGTCAAAGTTTATTCCGTTGACCCGGATGGTTACCTGATGGAAAACAGATCGATCTCTAAGTTAGCAGTAAAGGGTAAAAACGGATATTACATCGGAGCGGATGAGATCACGGTGACATCCGATTACTGCAATAAACTTGGAGGTATTGGGTTTGCGTTTGATGTAATTGACAGATTGGATGGAGCTCCAAATCAGTGTGGTCTATTCGGTTCTCACCTTATTATTGATGGTGACACTATTTTCTCACAAGCTATCAAACGAATTCCTTTCGAGTCAACTCGTTTCATTAATTCTCACATGGATTACAATGCGTTTCACACCTTGAGACGACATTTTCATAAGAGCTTCCGTACTACTGAGAACGACCTTCCGATCTACCAGTCCGAAAAGAATAAAGGTATCTTCAGAGCTCAACCAGGGCAGTCATACGCGGTTAGTTATGTGGCATATGACCTGAAAGGAAATAAAAGCGTACTTAATTTCACTCTCCATGTGAAGGAGGGACAAATCAACTTTATGGAGCATGTTTCGGATGGGAAAAACTTTCTGGATCCATCTGGACAATACCGCTATGCTTCTGACGATTGCGTTTTGGAAATGGGTTTAGGAACCGTGTATGAACCTGTTTTCATTGAAAGTAACCGATCTTGTGGAGAAATCTTCGACGAAAAGCTACCGGTTCATCAAGCCTTTACAGTAAAGCTCAGAAGTTTGCATCCAAATGATGGCAAATCATATATTTCCGTGAATGGTCCCGGTTTAGGTTCCAAGTATCTTCCTACCCGATATGAAAATGGGTGGCTAATCGCAGAATCAAAGTACTTTGG
>SBGS01000207.1 GCA_006226555.1 Bacteroidota bacterium | reverse complement strand
TTGATCACAAGCATTTGATCACCGACACGTTGAATGATCCTGTCCGCGTTCCATTTATTAGATTCTACCTCTACGATCTTGAAATTTGCTGCATATTTCAGTTTATCATTTAAACAATCTTCGTGGGAAGAGAGTTCAACTGTTTCCCAGTTTTTGTTCTTGGGAAGGTCTTCTGTCTGAGGTTGTATGAATGCAACTTGTCGGATCGTATTCAACGAGCTGAACGGAACCCCTTTTTTAAGGAGGCGAAGCATTTCACGCAAGGGTTGCTCTCCCATACCGTAAACAAGCAGGTCGGCTTTTGAATCGATCAATATGGATGGTTTCAAGCTGTCTGACCAATAGTCGTAATGCGTAACACGTCTAAGGGAAGCTTCTATACCTCCGATCATTACTGGTACGTCGGGATAGAGTTCTTTCAAAATATTGCTGTATACGACCGTTGCGTAATCCGGCCTGAATCCGGCCTCTCCTCCTGGAGTATAGGCATCAGTCGATCTCAAACGTTTGTTGGCTGTATAATGATTTACCATGGAGTCCATGCAGCCTGCCGTTACACCAAAGAAGTATCTGGGTTTTCCAAATTTTTTAAAGTCTCTCAGATCATCTTTCCAATTCGGTTGAGCAATGATCGCTACACTGAATCCTTCGTCTTCAATAATTCTTCCGATAACAGCCGTTCCAAATGATGGATGGTCAACATAGGCGTCGCCAGAAACAAGCACAACGTCCACTGTATCTAGACCTCTTTTTTCGAGCTCCTTTTTTGTTAAGGGCAACCAATCTGTTATCGGACGTTCGTTCATCATAAGGCAAAGGTAAATCAAAAGAGCTTAGATCGAATAAAGTTGTTAACTTCAAGAAGTTTTGTTTTAAGCAATCCTCTCTATGGCTATCAGGACATACTTACTGGCGATCACTACATTCCTTCTGCTGCTAAGTTGTGCAGAGAATAAAAGCAAACAAAAGGCTACGGAGAGATATATTGAAAACAACCCAACCTTACTCAATTTTAATGTTTTTGACTCTGAGCTTGAGGATGAAATTTCATTCCCGGTATGGTTCAATGATTCGTTGATTGTATCGAATAACATTAAAAAGATAACGAGATCTTATCACTATTTAGAGGAAGGTACGGACGAAGAAGAGATCAAATACCGGAAAACATACGAATACGACAAAAAGGGCTTTTTAAAGATGTTGAGCATCGAGGAGTTTTACGAGGGTACTTTGATCAACTCGATCAGTTTTGTCTACAAATCGACCCCGGATGAATACGGATACACGGAAGTGGCAGTCAAGAAAGGCTCGATAGATCCCAATGATCACTATCAGATCTTTAAAAAGCATTACGAGGAAAATTATCTGAAGTATACATCAAAAGATGAATCTGAGGTGAAGTACTACATATTTGAAGAGCGTTTTTGGAGGACACTTGCCGCTGATTCATTACTTCATCCTAATGAAGATGATGAAATGAATTTTGGTCGTCCCGGATTAATAAACAAGCGTTTTAAATTGAAAAACAAGGTTGAAGAATCTGAAGTAACGAGGATTCAGTATGCGAACAACGGTATTTCACCATCTCTTATGACAAGGGATAATTATCCTTTTTATACCAAAAGATTGTTTAATTATGGTGAGCGTGATAAGTGCACGGGCTATGTAGATTCCTTGTTCACAGGAGACCATTTTTTAAATGCAATTCGTACTTCAGTATTGTATCAGAATGGAGTCTTACCCGCTACGATCTATCACCGGCATTTGAACATTTCAGGGGATTTGATCTATACGGAGACAGAGAAATTCAACTATGAATTCTATAATGAATAGGCGAAAATCCGATCATCAAAATTTTTTAGGAGACATTGCTTGTAAATAATCGGCCACTCTTCTTGATAAAGCGTGTAAATGGACATCAAACTCGAAAGAGTATCTTATTTTTGTAGAAATAGTTTTAGATGAAAGTTACTCAAGGAGACAAGTCCTCTTGTCCTAATCAAATAATAGTCTTCGATAAGAAATTGAAGAGCGGAAAGAATCAAGCCATTAATGATCTGATTAGTAAGTTTAAAAGCGATGATAAGCTTGAGTTTTTCGAGCTTAGATCAGTTGAAGGTCAGATCTACATGATCAGAGGTGGTCTTGATCAGGAAAAACTGCGTGTACACGGAAGCAAGGTAAGATCTCAGTTGGATCCAAAAGCTGAGCTTATATCATGTCAGGGGTCAGAAAATGACCTTTATGCAGTGCTGGAAGGATTTGTATTGTCGTCCTATCAGTTTGTGCATTATTTCAAGAATTCGGAAGAAAAACGCTATGCCTTGCAGGCAATTCTTGTAGATGAGAGTTTTGATCAGAAAAGAATAGAGGAGCTGTTTAATATCAACGAAATGGTTTCTTGGACGCGAGATATGGTCAACGAACCGGTTTCTTTTTTGAATGCAACACAGCTCGCCAAGGAAATTGAGCATCTTGGTGAACGAACAGGGTTTAAAACATCTGTTCTTGAAAAAACGCAGATCGAATCTCTTAAAATGGGAGGTTTATTGGCTGTAAATAAGGGTTCAATTGATCCGCCGACATTTACGATCGCTGAGTACAAACCCAAAAAAGCGAAGAATAAGAAGCCGATAGTTTTAGTTGGTAAAGGAGTAGTATACGATACGGGAGGATTAAGTCTTAAGCCTACACCGAACTCCATGGACGTGATGAAAAGCGATATGGCGGGTGCGGCATGTGTTGCAGGAGCTTTAGGTATGATTGCTTTGGAAAAGCTTCCTTATTGGGTGATTGCTTTGATACCGGCTACCGATAACAGACCTGGATTGAACGCCTATGCTCCGGGAGATATTATTACCATGTACGACGGTACAACTGTAGAGGTATTGAATACAGACGCCGAAGGAAGAATGATCCTCGCTGACGCATTGGCATACTCAGACAAATTCAAGCCGGAACTTGTTATCAGTGCTGCTACCTTAACGGGAGCTGCTCACAGGGCAATAGGCGAGCATGCTGCGATCTCTATGGGAAATGCCGAAGACAAAATATTCAGGAAGTTAGAGGATGCAGGTATTCAAACTCATGAGCGTGTTGTTCGTTTTCCATTTTGGGATGAGTATTTTGAAGAAATGAAATCGTCAATTGCGGATCTTAAGAACATTGGAGGTCCCTCAGCGGGAATGATCACAGCGGGTAAGTTTTTGGAACATTTCGTTAAGGCTCCGTACATTCATCTTGATATTGCAGGGCCGGCATGGCTTGATAAAAATTCTGCATATCGAACAAAGGGAGGAAGCGGTTACGGAGTAAGATTATTCTACCAATTTGTAAAAGGATTATCGCATGAGTAGTAAAAGAACAATTAGAGTTGGTATCTCTATAGGAGACATAAATGGGATTGGTCCTGAAGTAGTGATGAAAGCGTTAGATGACCAGCGTATATTGCAGGATTGTACGCCCGTTATATATGCTTCATCAAAGGTGCTTTCTTCACATAAAAAGAATCTCTCATTGGAAGAATTCAATTATCAGTCAGTTCGATCTGCAGATGAGGTTAAGGGCTCAAAGATCTACGTAGTTAATCTATGGAAGGATGAGCCTGAAATAAGCTTGGGGGAAGTTTCTCAGGTTGGAGGAAAGTGCGCATTTGAATCTTTAGAGGCTGCAACTCAAGATCTTGCCAGCGGAAAGATCGATGTTTTGGTGACGGCTCCGATCTCCAAAGAGGCGATGGCTAAAGCGGATTTTAAGTTTCCGGGTCATACGGAGTATCTCGCTGATCTTTCAGGACAGAAGGATGCCTTAATGTTAATGGTTTCAGGCGATTTGAGAGTTGGACTTGTAACTACCCATATACCATTATCAGAGGTTAGTCGTGCTGTTACGACAGATGGCGTATATAACAAGTTAAAGGAGTTTGAGAGCAGTCTAAAGAAGGATTTTGGTATTCGGAGACCAAAGATCGCCGTATTGGGACTAAATCCGCATGCAGGTGAAAACGGTAAGATGGGCGATGAGGAACAGACAGTTATTATGCCGGCAATTAATAGGGCGAAAAATGAAAATGTAATGTGTTTTGGTCCCTATCCTGCAGATGGCTTCTTCGGTTCCAGTGCGATAAAGGATTTTGATGGGGTTTTAGCCATGTATCATGATCAGGGACTTACAGGGTTTAAAGCATTGGCTTTTGATCAGGGGGTTAATTTCACTGCTGGTTTACCGGTTGTAAGAACTTCTCCGGATCATGGAACTGCATTTGATATAGCCGGAAAGGATGTCGCTTCTCCCAATTCCATGCGAAGCGCAATCTTTTTAGCGATCGATGTATATAGAACTAGAATGTTCGAAAAAGAGATCACAGCGGACGTGTTAGAGATCACTCCACCGAAAGAAAAATCGGGTAGAGAGAAATAATTAACATGTTTCGTTTAATATTTGTTTGAAATTACTAACTTTGCCCTCCAATTTTTTTAAAAGTGGCATCACGCGATAGATCTTTCGTTATTCCTTTTGTAGGCTTGAAACTAGGGAAACACGAGTTTGATTTTGAGATCGGAGATGAGTTCTTTGAAAGTTATGAATACGCTGTAATTCAGCATGCAAAGATCCAGGGAAAACTGATTCTGGAGAAGAAAGAAACCATGTTAATTGGTGAATTCTTCATCAAAGGAACAGTTGAAACTACTTGTGATCGTTGTGGAGGAGAAATGGAGCTGCCGATCAAAGGTGAGTTCAGATTGATCTTCAAGTTTGAGGATGAGGATTCAGAAGATGAAAATCTCGTATCCATCGGCTCAGATGCTTATGAATTAGAAACAGCAGATCATTTCTATGAACTGATCACGATTTCACTTCCATCAAGGAGCCTGCATCCGGAAGGAGAATGTGATCCTGACGTGATAGAGAAATTGGAAGAGCACTCCGTTGAGGATGAAGATAATGACGATATCGATCCAAGGTGGGCAGCTCTTAAAGGTTTGAATAAGAATTAAAAATTTATTAAATAAAGTAAAATGGCACATCCTAAACGCAGGGTATCGACAACCCGCCGTGACAAAAGAAGAACGCATTACAAAGCGGTTGCAAATAACATTGCAACTTGTCCAACTACAGGGCAGCCTCACCTTTTTCACCATGCTTACTGGCATGAAGGAAAACTTTACTACAAAGGAAAAGTAGTAGCTGAGAAAGAAGTAGCAGTATAATCTGTACATTTGTTCTTCATTCTATGAAGATTGGTATAGATGTACTGGGTGGGGATTTTGCTCCCGAAGCGAATATTGAAGGAGCAATTCTTGCAAAGCAATCGCTAGGCGATAAGGCTATTATAGTATTGATAGGCGATCAAGGTGTTATTCTTGATGGCCTTTCTTCGTTTAATGCTTCATCAGACGATTTTGAGATCGTTCACGCCCCGGATGTGATCACAATGCATGATCACCCTACACGTGCCATTCCTCAGAAACCGAATAGTTCGATCTCTGTCGGTTTTGATCTGTTGGCCAAGGGTGAAATTCAAGCATTTGCCAGTACGGGAAATACAGGTGCGATGCTCGTTGGGGCGATGTACAAGATAAC